>CAIQJW010000296.1 GCA_903872255.1 uncultured delta proteobacterium
CTCAGATCACCTTCGACCTTATACTCATTCTCGAGTATATCCCTGATCCTGGCGATCTCATCATCAAGAAGTGTGCTCGTTCTCTTGTTGGGGTCGATCCCGGCCTGAGCCAGTATCTTGTTGGAAATGGTCCTTCCAATCCCGAAAATGTAGGTCAGGGCAACCTCTATTCTTTTCTCTCTGGGTATGTCAACACCTGCAATTCGTGCCACGTTTGCCTCCTTAGCCCTGTTTCTGTTTATGCTTGGGGTTCTCGCAAATGATCCTGACAACACCCTTACGCTTAATGATCTTGCATTTGTCGCATCTCTTCTTCACCGAAGGTTTTACCTTCATGCTCTCCTCCTACTTAACCCTATAAATGATCCTGCCTCGTGTAAGGTCATATGGTGATAATTCGACAACTACCTTGTCTCCCCGCAGTATCTTTATGTAATGCATGCGCATTTTTCCTGAAACATGGGCCAGTACCTTGTGGCCGTTAGGGAGTTCTACCCTGAACATTGCATTTGGCAACGGTTCCACGACCGTCCCTTCTATTTCGATTCCTTCGCCTTTTGGCATTTTACCTCTCTATACTCTGCTCAGTACGACGGGTCCGTTATTCGTAACGGCAACCGTATGTTCAAAATGAGCTGACAGACTTCCATCCTTCGTTGCGGCAGTCCATCCGTTTTTCTTAATGTACACTTCGCTGTTTCCCATATTTACCATCGGTTCGATCGCAAAAACCATTCCCGGTTTCAATCTGATCCCTGTCCCTTTCGTCCCGTAATTGGGAAGTTGGGGATCCTCATGCAGGCTTCTTCCTATACCGTGACCAACAAATTCCCGCACGACCGAGAACCTGAACGCCTCGACATGTTCCTGTATAGCGTGGGATATGTCGTGCAATCTATTACCTTCCCGGGCCTCGGCAATACCCCGGGACAGGGCTTCTTCGGTTACATCGAGAAGCTTCTGCGCGGTTTTCGAAATGCCTCCTACAGCATATGTCATTGCTACGTCTCCATAATATCCATCGTAAAGAAGACCAAAATCGATGCTGACTATATCATTCTCCTTAAGCTGCCGTTCGGACGGCATGCCGTGAACGACTTCGTCATTCACCGAAACACAGAGGCAATAGGGAAACCCGTTGTAGCCCTTAAAGGCGGCCGTTATGTTTCCTGCCTCTTTTATCTTTTCTTCACAAACAGCCTCAAGATCCATCGTCTTGATGCCGGGTTCCACAA
Organism: uncultured delta proteobacterium; assembly: GCA_903872255.1. GTDB lineage: Bacteria > Desulfobacterota > Syntrophorhabdia > Syntrophorhabdales > Syntrophorhabdaceae > Delta-02. The sequence goes on from CAIQJW010000296.1 coordinate 1,236, forward strand.
AATCCTTGAGATGAAGGAGAATCTCCATCGCCCGACTGCTGGCGATGCGCATCTTCTCAATCTCCTCGTTCGTCTTTAAAAAGATCATTCCTTAACTTTGGACGCCATGTTATGGCGAACCTCAATGCCCGGACATGCGGCCGCCGGGCCATTGCTATCTTCTTCCCTTCATCCTCTGCGATTTCTTTACCAGGCCGTCGTAATGCCTCAAGATAAGATGCGATTCTATCTGTTGGATCGTATCCAGGGCTACACCGACAACAATAAGGAGCGCCGTTCCACCGAAATAGAAGGGAACATTAAATTTTTTCACGAGCAACGTCGGCAGGACACAGACGAACGATATGTACATCGCGCCAATGAAGGTTATCCTTGTAAGGATCTTGTCGATATATTCCGAGGTGCGTTTACCCGGCCTGATCCCCGGTATATATCCCCCGTATTTTTTCATATTATCCGCCACGTTGTCCGGATTGAACACAATGGCGGTATAGAAATAACAGAAGAAGACAATAAACCCGATATAAAAGATCTCGTGCAGTGCCGAACCGGGCGTAAAAAGCTCCGCTATTTTCTTGGCGTACGGATGCGTTATAAAATTCGAGATCGTTGCCGGGAACATGATAATAGACGAAGCGAAGATCGGCGGGATAACACCTGCCGTGTTAACCTTCAACGGAAGATGGGTCGACTGGCCACCCATCATCTTGCGTCCCACAACGCGTTTCGCATACTGCACGGGAATCCTGCGCTGTGATGTTTCCATAAATATGATGAAGGCGATAACGGCCAGCATCATTACGATAAGGATAATCACAACAAACCAGTTGAGCTCGCCTGTATCAACGAGACTCCAGGTCCCTGCAATCGCATTCGGCATTCGGGCAACAATACCGGCAAATATGATAAGGGAGATCCCGTTTCCGATACCTTTCTCTGTTATCTGCTCTCCAAGCCACATAATAAATGATGTCCCGCCTGTCAGGGTGATCATTGTCATCAGCCTGAAACTCCAACCGGGATTGAACACGACCGCTTCGCCGCCGGCGCCGCGCATCTGTTCAAGACCTATCGCTATAAAGAGACCCTGGATGATACTTATAACAATTGTACCATAACGGGTATACTGGGTAATCTTCCGCCTGCCAGCCTCTCCTTCCTTTGATAACCGTTCGAGAGTCGGGATAACAACGGTAAGGAGCTGCAGGATGATCGAGGCGCTGATGTACGGCATGATCCCGAGCGCAAAAATAGAAAGCCGCTCGAGGCCACCGCCGGCAAACATATCGAAAAACCCGAGTAAAGTTCCCTTGGCATGTTCGAAAATCCCCGCAAGGACATTTCCGTCAATTCCTGGTGTTGGTATGTGGATACCGACGCGATAAACAGCAAGCAGCGCCAGAGTCCATATAATTCTTCGCTTTAGCTCGGGGATCTTTCCAATGTTCTGGAAACCTCCCATTAAGCAATTACCTCCACATCGCCACCCTTGGCCTTGATCTTGTCAATGGCCTTCTGTGATGCCTTGTGAACCGAAATTTTTATCGGGAAATCGATATCCCCCATAGAGAGAAGCTTGACGCCGTCCCTCAATTTCTTGAACAATCCTGTCTTCAGGATATCTTCAATACCAACCTTTTCCATGCCTTTGAACACTTCAAGGTCGGCAATATTGATGATCGCGTATTCCTTGCGGAAAGGGTTCTTAAAACCGCGCTTCGGTATCCTTCTTGTCAGAGGAAGCTGACCGCCTTCAAAACTCTTCCCTTTTGTCCCGCCGCTTGTTGCCCGCTGTCCTTTATTTCCATAGCCCGCTGTGGTGCCCAGGCCCGACCCGGTCCCCCGGCCAACACGCTTGCGGCTTTTTCTTGATCCCGGAATTGGTTTAAGGTCTGATAGTTTCATTTACCGAGCATCCTCCAGTACTGTAACAAGGTGAATCACTTTTTTTACCATGCCTCTGATCTCAGGAGTGTTCTTGACTAATCTTTCCTGGTAGAGTTTCTTGAATCCCAGACTTCTGACGGTTGCCCTCTGGTCCTCGGGGCACCCGATGAAGCTTTTTGTCCATTTTATTTTGAGGTGGCTCATTTTAACCCTCTTCTACTTTCCACTTGCCTCTCTGTTTCAGCGCCAATTCGGGTGATTTCAGAAGAGACAGGCCCTTGATCGTTGCTTTCACAACATTATGATAATTCCGGGAGCCGTAACATTTCGTAAGTATATTTGTGATCCCGGCAACTTCAACGACGGCCCGGACGGCCCGGCCGGCGATAACGCCTGTGCCTTCCCGCGCCGGTTTCATAAAAACCTGACTTGTTCCGAATTTTGCCATGATCTCATGGGGGATCGTTCCCTTTTCAAGGGAGACGTCTACAAGGCTTTTCTTCGCCCTTTCAACGGCTTTTCGTATTGCATCAGGGACTTCGTTGGCTTTGCCCAGTCCGAAACCGACTTTCCCTTTACCGTCGCCGACAACAACGATGGCGCTGAAAGAAAATCTACGGCCACCCTTGACAACTTTTGCGACGCGGTTAATGTAAACCAGTCTGTCCTGTAACTCGAGATCGCCTGAATCTATTCGCTTTCTTTCAACCAACACAACCTCCCGTTAAAATTTTAGCCCTGCTTCACGAGCCCCGTCAGCTAACGCCTTGATTCTGCCATGATATTTGAACCCGTTGCGGTCGAAAACGATCTCGGTTATACCGAGCCCGATCGCCTTTTTGGCGATCGCTTCACCGACTTTCTTGGCTGCGTCGTTGTTTCCGCCGCTTTTCAACCCTTCCTGGACTTCCTTGTTGAGGGTTGAGATCCCGGTAAGGACCCGCTGCTGGGTATCGTCAACCAACTGTGCATAGATCTGCTTGATGCTCTTGAAAACGGTGAGCCTCGGTTTTGTTTGAGTAC
>CAIQJW010000297.1 GCA_903872255.1 uncultured delta proteobacterium
CCGGCAGAAGAAAAAGGACATTCCCGTCGTTTTCAAGGTGCCCGCCGATAAGCGCAATATACCGCTCGAGACGCCGTTCTATGGAGTCTATTAGAATAGTCTGTCCGGCATCGTTATCGGCCGCATTGCTAAGCGGAGGTTTAACCGCTGCGAATGTATTGTGTGTCAGATTATCGTAAAGAGTGAGAGAATCCTGTCTGAAGAGCTCAATGAGCCGCGCCCTCCCCATTTTCCGGATCATTTTGGTCAACGGGAATTTGCCGCCATCAACCGAACCCGTATTGTCCCCGGCAGCGAGATAGCGTTCGATGTCGCGAACGGGCGGCAGGGCATATTTCATAACGAGGCCCTTAGGCGTAAGATAGGACGATGATGCCCAATCGGCAAGTGCCGCAAGCTCATCATCGACCAACGGGAAAAATTCAAGAAGCTCAATTATCGGTTTTAAGCCGGCGCTGTCGCCTTCACGCAGGTCCGTGATGATGCCGATGGCATCTCTTTGATGGAAAGGGACGCGTACCCGCGACCATATCGAGATGTACGGAATAAATTCGCCGGGTACCGAGTAGGAAAAATACTTGCCGACAGGGATCGGCAGGGCAATGTCGGCGATCATGAAGAAAACAGAAGGTCTTGATAATCGAGACTCTTCAGGGACTTTACATGTGCCAGGGTCTCACCTAAGATCCTGCCGCCGATCTCATGAAAAGATTCCGGCGTGTCCGTCACAAAATACTCGCACTTACCCCGGCCCCTCTTATTAAAAAGGTTTTTTTCATTGAGGATCGTCCACGCCTCTTTGGCCGTTTCCTTTCCGGAATGAACGATCTTGATGTCTTTTCCGAGTGTTTGCCTGATCACATCTTCAAGGACGGGATAGTGCGTGCATCCCATGACGATGACATCGATGCCCGACCCGCGAAGGTCGCCAAGGTATTTCTCGGCCGTAAGGCGTGCTATATCGTCATTTTCGAGCCCTTCCTCAACGATCGGCACAAAAAGAGGGCAGGCCCGGGAAAAGACCTCGATGCGCGGATCCAGTTTCCTGATCGACTTATCGTAGGCCATGCTCTTGACGGTGGTCCGTGTGGCGATGACAGCCACCTTGCAGCTCTTTGTGTTCCTGACCGCCTCTTTGGCGCCCGGAACTATGACACCGATAACAGGTATCGGCATTTTTCTCTGGAGTATCTGAAGCGCAAATGCAGACGATGTATTGCAGGCGATAATGAGGAGCTTGATGCCTTTTGTCAGAAGAAAGAGCGCGCTTTCGAGGGCATATTTTGTCACCATCTGGGGGGATTTATTCCCGTAGGGGACCCTCGCGGTATCCCCGAAATAGATAATGTGCTCGTGAGGGAGAAGCGCCTTGACCTCCTTGAGGACGGTCATGCCCCCGACCCCCGAATCAAACATGCCTATGGCGAGCTTTTGCATGGGTACAGATTAAGGAAAGAGGGCACCAAAAGTCAAGGGAAGAACGCCCTTGAAGCCTCCGGTCAATACTCGTCGAATATTCTTTGCATCTCCGCCGGTTTCGATGTTCGTGTTTATTTTATTATTTTGTCGATGATGTGTATGAAAGTCTTGATAAATCTGTCGACCCAGGCCTCGTCGAGAAGGGGCGACGCATAGGCAAATGTGATCGACAGGCCTCCCTCAACAGGCATGGCTGAAATGAACATGAGCTGGTCCGCCGATCTGCATCCTCTCGCGAACAGGACGTTCTCGATCGTAAACGGACTGTTCCGGATATGGCCGATCTCGTTCGCATACACAAGAGAAAACGAAAGGGGCAGTCCGGAGCTTAAGGCGGGATCTTCGATGATCTTTGAGGCGTCCTTCAGCCAATCCCCGGCGGGTGCCGAACCCAATAGCCCGGTTTCATAGTCCCGCGCAAACTTCCAAAAGCTGGCACGATCGGCAATATTCTGCGATCGTACGCGTGCATCATATGAGAGGGAGCGTATTTCGTCTTCGCTTATCTCGCGGTCGCTGAGCTTCCGGATGCTGCAGGGGGTCTCGATTGCGAACGACGCACTGCCCTTCAACTGCTTCTGCATGGCCATAACGGTGACAGCCGCCAGGGTTCCCCGCATCGTGGCCTTTTCGGCAGAAGAAAGGTTCTTTAATTCATTAAGCCGTGCCGGTTTTATCATGTGGCTGCGTACGCGGGTATGCCGCTTGCTAACTTCAGCGGGCTCATGGCAGGGCATCCGGCCCAACTCCCGGCCCTCCTCCTTTTCAATGTTTTTTTCCGAAAAGAGGGATTCAGGGATGGATGCCGCGATCTCTTCGAAATTCGGGCTTAAGGGTAAGAGGTCGATCTTAGCTGCCTTGCCCGACACTATATCTACACAGCCGGCTATCATTTCCCGGACAAGGTTGACCGTTGAGAACGGGTCACTGATAGAGCGATGTGCGCAGACGATCAGATAGTGTTTATTGAACTTGACCTTGTCCGTTATGAGCAGTACCTTCCAGAGGCAGCGCGCTGTATCGAAAGGCGAATCCATTTCGCGCTCGACGAATGTGCGGATATCGGTCTTGCCGAGCTCGAAAACGGAATGGATGGGTATCCTGTTGAAAGGGACGTCAAATATGAAGTATGGCCCGTTGTCTTTTACAGAGACCCGGGCGCGAAGCAATGAATGCCTCTCCCAGAGCCGCCGGCATGATTGTTTAACGAGCTGAATATCGAGCGGCCCGGCCATGCGGGTTGAGATGCAGAGGATCGCAGACCCGCCTGAGAATGTATCGTGTATCCTCTCAAAGAATGCTTCGGCGGGTCCCAGCTTTTTTTCAGGGATTTTATAGACTTGCCTGTTATCTCCCGGGGCCATGCTTTCTATTATGGAACGGTTGTCTGAATTTTTGCAATGCTTTTCAAGAGTGGCTTGTTTTGGTCGGGCCGTGATTTCCGGTACACGTGTGTACGCATCAAAGCCAGCACAGTTTGGTTTGCTTAAGCAGGCCCGGAATTATGTAACGCAACATTTGCAATTCAATAAAAAAGGATACACAATACTGCGAGGTATTGAGAATATGGTCGTCCCGGTCTTCCTTCCCCATTCGGGCTGCACCGAACGCTGCATCTATTGTCACCAGGGATATATTACCGATGCGGGCCACGCGGATATAAAAGCACGGGTCGATGCGGCTTTTGCCGGGCGTACCGCCCCCTGCGAGGTCGGTCTATTTGGCGGCAACATCTTCGGGATCGAGCCTGCGGTGCTCGAAATGATCTTCTCATTCTTTGAACCGTACCGGGACCTTATAAAAAACTTCCGCCTTTCGACGAAGCCGGTCCCCTTGCGGGATGAAACGATAGCACTCTTCAAGCAAAATAGAGTTGCGCTCGTCGAACTGGGCATACCGACATTTAACGATGCGATACTTTCATCTCTTAACAGGGCCCACAGAGGCGAAGACCTCTTTCGTGCATACGACAGGCTAAGGAAAGAAGGGTTTTCGCTCGGCCTGCAATTCATGGTCGGACTGCCCGGTGAACGCTCGGCAGATATCGACGAGATCGTCAGGAATATGGTAGCGTTGAAACCCGCCTATATCCGTATATATCCCCTTATCGTGCTGAAAAATACGCCACTGTATTCCCTTTACGAGTCAGGAAGATTCGTGCCGGCTGATTTCGATGATGTGCTCGACCGGGCCTGCCATATTTACGTGAACGCCGTAAGAAACGGGATAGGGGTCGCAAATGTTGGCCTGACCGATAATGAGCTCGTCAGGGACATGGTGGCGGGCGGCTTCTACCATCCGGCGTACGGGTTTCTTGTCCAGTCACGGATATTTATGAACGCTGTCGAGGACCGGTTAAAGCAGTTTGAATGTCCGGCAGAGGTCACCGTCACCATTCATAAGAACGACGTCCCTCTGTTTATCGGCCACAAAAAACAGAACCTCGCGAAATTGGCGGCGAAGGGCATCACGGCCCGTTGGGACCCGTCAGGCAGCGAACGAGGCAAATTCACGGTAATGAGCGGGGGAAAAGCGGTAAACGGAACGGCATCGATATCGTAAGTCCTGAGTCAAAAGTTATAAAGGCATAATGCACCGCCGCCATCCCCCTCAGCCGTCACCCCTCCCAGCCGCCATCCCTCCCAGCCGCCATCCCCCTCAGCCGCCATCCCCCTCAGCCGCCATCCCTCCCAGCCGCCATCCCTCCCAGCCGTCATCCCTCCCAGCCGTCACCCCTCCCAGCCGTCATCCCTCCCAGCCGTCATCCCGGTTTACCGGGATCCAGCGTCTTTGTCTTTGTCTATGCTTTTTCTTTTACAATGAATTTAACTTCTGGTTTCCGTATACGTCTTTTCGAGTCGGATGTCGCACCGTGGAATTGTAACTGGTTGATAATAAAAGCAAAGACACTGGATCCCGGTAAACCGGGATGACGGCGAGGGGGGAGTTGGCGACACAGTCCTTTCACCGTGCTTGACGGCGAGGTGGGGGAACTCGGTACGATCCCTTCGCAGAGACGGCGAGGGGGGAGTTGGCGACACAGCCCTTTCGCCGGGATGACGGCGGGTGGGGGGTCTCGTTTCCGGATGATGTCTCAGTATGGCGGCGGGCGGGGTGAATACCCGCTTTCGGATGGTGTCCTGGGATAACGGGCAAGGGATTGCGACACAGTCTTGAAAGCCGGAATACATTGCCTTTATTTTTACTGGCAAATAACTTTACTTCCATGAATCTATAACAAGCCCCGATGTTCCCTCATGGACGATCTTGTCTTTCATCGATTCGGTGATAATATCTTTGAAGAGCTGTTTCTTGTCGCAGTCGATAAGGGAAATGAGCCGGAGGTAGAAGCGCATGCGGTCACGGGCGGATATCCGTTTCGGGACCGTGTTGTTGAGTTGGCAGAAAAGCCGTTTCAGGACATCCGGTGTTACGCTGGCAAAATGAATATCCTCTACATCGAGAAATAAAAAGCCTCCTTTGGTGAGGACAAAGATGTTGCAGGCCTTGAGGTCCTTGTGGGCGATCCCTCTGGCCGTGACCGCGAGGAAAAAATGCGCGAGTAGAGCGATAAAAGATATGCGTTGCTGCGCATCCATGGCATCGTAATTCCTGTCCAGGTAGCGGTCCAATTCTTCACCCCTGTCTGCCAGGTCCTCCATGGCTATATAACCGTGGCCCGTTTCAGGTACTTCGGCGTAGTAGACAACGGGGGTTATCGTCGTATGCATATATTCGAGGACGACATGATTTCTCCATGCGGTCTTCAAACGACGCGTGCCCGTATATGTTTTTCGGATGTGGTCCCCGTGGCGCTCAACCTTTACTTTCCGGTCATTCTTCAGGATCTCGACGAAGACGCCGCCGCCCGACCCCTCGCGTCCCCGGATAAACAATCTCGTTCCGTTGCGATGCACGATCGAGGTATCACGGAAGGCACGGGCCATTTTGTTGAGCACCCATTTCTCGCGAAGGGACCTTATGGCTTTCTCGAGGTCGCTCTTCATGGACGGCATCAGCTGGTACCGGTCAAAAAATGCGGCCCGTTCCCCGGGAGAAAGATCATGCCAGACCATACCGAGGGCATGTGTAAGGTTAGCAAGCTCGTCATCCGCACGGAATGATGCCCGGACCTTCGCCTTGTGAAGATCTACGAGATAAAAAATGTCTCCGGATACGAGGATATTATCGAGGTGAAGGTCATCATGGCGCACGTTTGCCTTTTTTAAAAGATGAAGAAAATCGGCCAGCTGCTCTAGCAGGGGATCCCGGTTTGAGGAACTTTCAAAGATACCGAGAAAGGTCCTCCCGTCGATGAAATATTCAGCTATCGCCGATGTCCTGGCCCCAATGCCATAACCGAGCGGTAGAGGTGCCGGCACGCCGAGCGCGTTGAGCTTTCGGGCAACAATGAACTCTGTTTTGCCGCGCGGGGAGATGAGGGATCGTACCCGTCCCGATAAACCCTTTTCGCTGAAAGTCTTAATGAACAATTTGGCCCCGTCATGCTCGCAAACCCTATAGCTTCGCCTTTCCCCGTCAGGGTGGGCGATGTCTCTCACGGCGGGAATAAACCCTTCATTTTCCAGAAACCAGGTAAACTCCTCTGTCCTAACCTTTATCATTGGTTTGCTATCACCCGGGTTTGAGGCTTTGAACCGGAGACATCTCTTATAATATCAATAAATTTTGGTGCACATGCCTGAATGGTGTACTCTTTCATAACAGTATCCCGTCCCCTGATGCCCATTTCTTTCCTTAAGGCCGGATCTTCAATGAGGTTTGATATCTTTTCGATCCATTCTTCCGGTGAATTTGCATAAAAGCCATTCACTCCATCGTGCACGACATCCTTGTTTACCCCCACCGGCGTGCATACGGCCGGGACTGCTACGCCAAAATACTGGAGTATTTTGAGCCCGCATTTTCCTTCAGACCACAGGTCATTCACAAGGGGCATAAGCCCGATGTCCATATCCTGAAGGTCGGTTATCTCCGTTTCCTGCGACCATATTTTTTTGATGACAGGGATATTCTCGCAGTCAATAAAGACATCGCAGACTATGCTCAGTTCGGCATTGGAATATCTTTTTCCGATCTCTTCGAATATCGGCTTCATTTTTTCCATATAGTGGATGCTTCCGTGGTCACCTATCCAGCCGATAGTTACCCGGTCCTTCGTTTCCCCGTATCTTCTGGCAATGTACCGTGTTCCATCCAGCGCAGTGGGTATTACAGAGACATTCTTGTTAAAGGGAAGTGTCTGTTCCATAAGGAAGCGGTTGCCGGCGATTATAAAATCGGATGCCTTCGCCATATCCTCAAACCGTTTCATGCGTGTTTTAGAATGAGGCGACGAAGCCTTTGAATTGCGATACATGACCGAATCGTCGAAATCGTATATTATCTTTCGCGCAAGTTTTCGGACAAGCGCCAGAAGCACCCCGCTGAAGCGTTTTCGCTGGAGAAAGATACAATCATACGTTGGGAGGGCCGCCAGAAAACGGGCCAGCTCTACCGGATTACGGGGATAGAGTGAAACCTTTGCCTCGATCCCTTCGCTCGTCAGGTACGGTATATACTGGAGGACACGGTAGCGGGTTGCGGCAACTTTGTATCCCTGAACCAGGAAAAGCACCTTCATGAAATGTCCCCGTAGAAAGTGGATCTGTGCACGCTTTAGCTTTTCCTCTTTTGTTCGTGGCTTTTTGCCAGGACCGCTTCCATTTCATCCGCATTTTTATTCATCGTAAAGGATTCCATTTTTCTGCGTGCGTTCTTCCCCATCGACTCGCGCCGGACCGGGTCGGTAAGTGCTGAGATCGCGTTCCCGAGTTCGGCGATATTGCCCGGTTCATCGATCACATATCCTTCGTCGGGTGAAACGAAAGCGCTTGCTCCGTTCCAGCGGGTAGTGATCACGGGAATGCCGGAAGCCATTGCTTCCATCGTCGTCAACGAACAGGCATCATAATATGTTGGATGGGCGAGTAGGTGAGCCGCGCGGTATATGTCCTCGGGACGCGACTTTTCACCGACAAAGGAAACACGGCCTTCGACACCTTCTTCGGCCATGAGGCCCAGGTAGTGTTCTTTGTTTCCCCGGCCCATAATTGTCAATTGTACATCCTTTCCCTGACGGACAACATTCCCGAACGCTTTAATGAGCGGGAAAAGCCCCTTCAGCCGGAAATTACCGGCGCAAAAAAGAATGGTCACCGGACCTGAGGGCGTGTGCTCAGCCGGTCTGAAACGTTCGATATCGACCCCGTTATACACAATATCGAATGCCTTTTTCTCGATGCCATAATATGCCGACATATGGTCCCGGACCATGTCCGAGATCGCAACTATCCTTTGAAACCTGCCTCTTCTGACGGAATACCCCTCTACCCAGCGCTGTGCCGCCTGATTAAGACTGTGCCTAAGAAACAGGGATTTCGTTTTTCGCTCCGCCCCGGTTTGGCAGCTCGCAATTTCACGTTCCATCCAGATATTTTGAACGCCCCCGTGGCTCTGGTAGACATCGAGATCGAGTACATTTCCGTAGCCGAGCATCACATCGGGTTTGACACGACGCAAGGCGCTGCGGTGCGATAAGGCAAATGAGATATTCCGGAGCCAGCGCGGATACGCGATGGTATCGAGGGGTATCAAAGTGATTCCGGGAGCATCGACCCCGCGAGCACAAAAAACCACAACGTGATGGCCCTTTGCTGCAAGCCTTCCGGCAAGATCGTACGTATAACGCTCGGCACCGCCCTTTTTCGGGTCGAAATTATATATTGCCAGGCCGATCTTCATTTTTGTGTCACTGTACACCAATCAGGAAAAGAAATAAAGAGGGTCATCCCCTGAGGCCCATGCGCAATAATGATTCATAGAAATTCTTCATCGCCTTCGCCTGGAGCCTGAAGCTCCATTCCTCGTCGGCGCGCCTGCGTGCATTTTCCCCGAAACGCTGCCGGATAGAGGCATCGTTGACGAGAATTTCCATTTTCGATGCAAGGTCCTGGGCATCCCATGATGTAACAAAACCCGTTCGCCCGTCATCAACGAGATCTGGAAGCATTCCCCTGTCGGATACGATGGCCGGCCTGCCAAGGCTCAAGACCTCGCGAAGGGCCCGCCCGCTTCCGTCGCTCCCCGCACGCATCATGATATACACATCGAACGTCTGGATCATCAGGAAATAATCGTTGAGGCGATAGCCGGCAATGATAACATCTTTTTCGATGCCAAGGTCCCGAAGCGGTTTCATAACGCTCGTTTCTATCTGGGAACTTCTGCCGACAATGACAAGCTTCACCTTGTCAACGCGGGAACGCAGGAGGCTGAAGGCCTTGAGTATTATGTCGTAGCCGCGGTCGGGTTTTAGCCTGCCGATAACTCCGATGACACGGTCGTCAGCCGATATTCCCAATTCCGGCCGGAGGTTCCCATCCGGGCCCTCATAGGGCTTGATGCCAGGCGGTATGATGCGAAGCCGCTCTTCGGGAAAATTGAAGTTCTTTGCATCAAGCTTTGCGAGTCTCTGACTGTAGGTAACGAGGCCGTCCGTTCGTGCCATTGCCCAGGACATGAATAAATTCAGGGGAAGCCCGTCACGCTTGTGGTCCGTCCGGACTATCCGCGGACGGAGTTTGCGAAGAGAAAGGGCGGCGATAGCAGTAAAATAATCGTGCGAAAGGTGCGCATGGACAACGTCGAACTTTTCCTTTTCGACATAGGAACCGAAAGAGGTCAGGTCATGGAGCCAGTCACCGGCCGAAAAATACCTGTTGAGCTTTAAGCCTTCGTAGCAGCGGATGCCTCGCTTTGAGGCCTCTTTGTCGACCGTTCTTTCGGGAAAATCAATGGGCGTTTTTCGGTATGCCAGAACAACGTCAACCCCCTGGTTCTGGAGATTCTCGCACAGCGATAGCACGGGCTCTGCCGGGCCTGTCCATTTCCAATCGCTGAAAAGGTGCAGAATTCTCATTTCCCGTAGAACTCGCTTATTGCCTCACAGACGTACGCGATCTCATCA
>CAIQJW010000298.1 GCA_903872255.1 uncultured delta proteobacterium
GAAAGGTGCGAAGAACGCTAAAAGTTTTTCACTCCCCAAACCGGGAGGAACAAAGGAGTTCGAAGTAATCGGCATACCCCTTAATGAACCCGGTTTTTACGTCGTCGAGATTGAGAGCCTTATGCTGGGTACGCGGCTCCTTGCACACCCCGCTCCGGTATATGTTCCAACGACTGCCCTTGTGACAAACATGGCCGCCCATTTCAAGTGGGGCAGGGAATCGTCGCTTGTATTTGTCACCGCCCTCGATACGGGAGGGCCGGTGCCAAATGCCTCGGTCAGCATCAGGGACTGCCAGGGGGGGACCATCTGGCAGGGAAGCACGGATGCAGACGGTATCGCGCATATCAAAAAAACTTTGCCAAATAGTGACAACCTGCCCCAATGCAAACCCGGAAAGCAGGAAAAAGATCTGTACTACGATCCTTCGCGCATCCTGGGCGAGATAAGAAGCGGTCTTTTCGTATTCGCCCGCAAGGGAAACGACATGACATTCACACACTCCAATTGGAATGACGGGATAGAATCATGGCGCTTCAACCTTACTGAAAATTATGGCGAACGCAAGAACCCGATCATTGCCCATACGGTTTTTGACAGGACCTTGCTGCGCGCCGGCGAAACCGTGCATATGAAGCATTTTGCCCGGGTGCGCACGATGGAAGGGCTGTTGCTTCCGGGAAACCTGGCGAATTTCAAGGAAATGGTGATACAGCATACGGGCAGCGATGAGAAATACGCCCTGCCTCTCGCCTGGAATACAAACGGCACTGCCGAAAACACCTGGAAGATACCCGAATCTGCGAAGCTGGGAACATATCAGGTATATTTTCGTAAAGGCCCGAAATCGGACGATCATGCTGAACGGCAGCCTTCGGGGTCCTTCCGGGTCGAAGAATTCCGGATCCCGCTCATGCGGGCTTTCATCCGGGGGCCGAAGGAGTCTGCTATCAACGCAAGCTCGGTCACTTTCGACGTGGACCTGAGATATCTCTCGGGAGGCGGGGCCGCCGACCATCCGGTAAAGATCCGCGCTGAAATTGAACCGAAGGAGACATCGTTCCCTACCTATGACAACTTTTATTTTTCCACCGGCTCCGTGAAAACCGGCATTGAGACCGAAGCGCGCGAGACGTACGACGAAGACGAGGATGCTGAGGATGCTGAAAAGGCAGAGACCCGGCGCAGCCGGCGTGACGGGGCGGTGAGGCTCAAAACGATAGAGATGAACCTCGACAGGCAGGGAACGGCCCGCGCGGCATTTCGCGATCTGCCGAAAGGGGACACGCCGAGGGATATCATAACGGAGCTGGAATTCAGGGACCCGAATGGCGAGGCCCAGACGTCGTCGACAAGAATTCCTCTTTACTCCTCCGCGGTCCATGTCGGGATCTCGTCAAACCATGAGCACGCGAGGAACAACCTGAGATATCAGGTCGCCGTAGTCGACCTGCAGGGGAAACCGGTGCCGGGAACCGAGGTAAAAGTAAAGGTCTTCAAACGTTCGACGTATTCTCACCGACGCAGGATCACGGGTGGTTTTTACGCCTTCGAGCATGTGACCGAAAGGAAGGAGATCGGGCAGCACTGTTCCGGAAAGACTGCCGGGAATGGAATATTGTATTGCGAGGGGAAGGCTCCGGAAACGGGTGAACTGGTCCTTGAAGCACAGGCAGCGGATGCATCGGGAAATATCTCCTTTGCGAAGAGGGATATAACGATATATGGAAAGGAAGACTGGTTCGAGGCCCGCAATGACGACCGCATGGACCTCATACCGGTCAGGCGCTCTGTAGAGCCCGGCGAGACGATGAGCTTTCAGGTCAAGATGCCGTTTCGGGAAGCCACGGCCCTCATCACGGTCGAGCGCGAAGGGATCATGGACGCATATGTACGGAACGTCACGCGGGAAAATCCAGTTATCGAGATCCCTGTCAAGAATAATTACGTACCGAATGTTTTTGTTTCGGCCCTCGTTGTGCGGGGAAGGGTGGCCGACTCCAAACCTACGGCCATGTTCGATCCGGGAAAGCCCGCCTACAAGCTCGGCATAGCCGAGGTAAAGGTTGGCTGGAAACCTCATACCATGAAGGTCAGGGTCGTGACGGACAAGAAGGTGTATGCGGTCAGGCAGCCGGTAAAGGCCCATATCGAGGTAAAGAGACCCGATGGGAACGCGCCGGCAAAGGGTTCAGAGGTCACGATCGCGGTGGTCGATGAAGGGCTTCTCGAGCTTAAGCCGAATACGAGCTGGGCAATTCTTGAAGCCATGATGCGCGAGAAACCGTACGAGATCTCAACTGCGACCTCGCAGATGATGGTGGTGGGCAAACGCCACTTTGGGCGCAAGGCCCTGCCTCATGGCGGCGGCGGAGGAAAGCAGCTTACCCGGGAACTCTTCGATACCCTGATATACTGGAAGAGCACCGTTCCTCTCAACGATAACGGCGAGGCGGATGTTACGTTCAACCTGAACGATTCATTGACGGCCTTCCGGGTCGTGGCGATCGCCAGTTCCGGCACGGAATTGTTCGGCACCGGTGAAGAGACGATCAGGACGACACAGGACCTTATGCTGATCCCAGGCCTCCCGCCGGTTGTTCGGGAAGGCGACAAATTTGCCGCCGGTTTCACGGTGCGCAATACATCCGACCGCGAGATGAATGTCGTGGCCGCGCTGAAGACGACCGACGGCATGGCGGGAGCATCTTTTGAAAACGTCACGCTCGCTATCCCGGCGGGGCAGGCCAAGGATGCCGTGTGGCAGATAACCGTGCCCCACGGGATAACAAAGGTAGGGTACGAGGTATCCGCGCATGATTCAGGTACCACTCGCGATACGGTCAAGGTATCTCAAAAAGTGGTTCCCGCTGTCAGTCTGCGGGTTTTTCAGGCGACCCTGGCGCAGGTTTCCGATACGTTGAAGATGGATGTCGAAAGGCCTCAAGACGCCGTGCCGGGCCGGGGCGGGATATCTGTCGGGATGCAGGGCAGGATATCCCAGGGACTGCAGGGCGTAGTCGATTACATGCGCCGTTATCCCTACGTCTGTCTCGAACAGAAGACATCAAAGGCAATTGCCCTGAAGGACCGGGAGATGTGGAAGGAGGTCATGTCGTCGATACCCGCTTATCTTGATTCAGACGGCCTGGCGAAATATTTTCCGCTTATGCTGCGAGGCAGCGACGCCCTGACATCGTACCTCCTTTTCATAAGTAAAGAGGCGGGGTACGATCTGCCGGATGACGTACGAGGCAAAATGACAAAAGGATTGAAAGGGTTTGTCGAAGGGAAGGTCG
Organism: uncultured delta proteobacterium; assembly: GCA_903872255.1. GTDB lineage: Bacteria > Desulfobacterota > Syntrophorhabdia > Syntrophorhabdales > Syntrophorhabdaceae > Delta-02. Next base: position 3,300 of record CAIQJW010000298.1, read on the forward strand.
TTCGTTACTCGTCATTGCGCACGGCAGACCTGTCCATCCGGAAGATCGCTGCGCTGGCGGCCCTTGCACAATATAAAGAAAGCACCAAAGAACTCCTGACGACGATCGATGTCCAGCCGAATCTATGGCCGACATCGGCGGTCCTCGATTGGATAGTGGTCCTGCGCCATACCACCGGCATCCCCGAACGCGACAACAAGCTTAAGACTGCGGGCAATATCTTGAGGAGCCGCCTCAATCTACAGGGGACAACCATGACCGTCTCGACCGAAGGGACGGATGCGCTCTACTGGCTTATGGTATCCACGGACCTCAACGCAGCGAGAATACTGCTGGCATCCATGGACTTCGATGCGTGGCGCCAGGATGTTCCCCGCATCGCAAGGGGCCTGGCGGGAAGGATGAAAAGGGGCCATTGGGATACGACGACGGCAAATGCGTGGGGCACCATTGCGATGGACAAATTTTCCCGGAAATTTGAGGCGGTCCCGGTCTCGGGAACGTCATCCGTGTCTCTGGCGCAGAAAGAGGACACGATCACCTGGGGTGATAATTCCAAGGGGGGAACGGTAATGCTCGGATGGCCGGACAAGAAGAGTACGCTGCGCATCGATCATAAGGGCAAGGGAAAGCCCTGGGTAACCGTTCAGAGCATCGCGGCAATCCCGCTCAAAAAGCCGTTTGCATCGGGCTATACGATAAAGAAGACGGTAACGGCCGTCGAGAAGAAATCTCCCGATGCCTGGACGCGGGGCGATGTCATGCGCGTCAAGCTCGAGATCGATGCCCGGTCAGACATGACGTGGGTGGTCGTAAGCGATCCCATACCCTCGGGTTCGGCTATCCTCGGGTCGGGCCTCGGCCAGGATTCAAAGCTTCTTTCAAAGCAGGGGAACCAGAGAGGATGGGCGTGGGAGGCATATCGGGAAAGGTCTTTTGAGGCATTGCGGGTCTACTACGAATTCGTGCCCAAAGGGACATGGACCGTGGAATATACCGTCCGGCTCAATAATGACGGGTTTTTCAACCTGCCGGAGACGCGCGTGGAAGCGCTTTATGCCCCGGAAATGTTTGGCGAGATCCCGAATAGGACGATTGAGATAAAGAAATAGGACCGGTTTTTTGAAACGCCCGGGACGCACTGTTGTATTTGTCTGTTCTGCCATTGCCTTCTTCCTGGCATGTATCGCGGTCACGGGGATCTTCGGAATTTCCCGCTCAGTGCGGGAGATAAAGGTCCCCGCGTTTCACGATGTCAGGGCATCGTATAAAGTATCCGACGCTGTGCTTCTCGACCGGAATAAAGAGGTGATCCACACACTGAGGACGGACAACTCGGGACGCAGGCTGGACTGGGCCTGCCTCGCGGACGTGTCGCCTTCATTCCTCCAGACGGTTGTCCTTGGTGAGGACCGGCGTTTTTACAGCCATCATGGCGTAGATCTCAAGGCGTTTATCGCGGCGCTTTCCCGAAATATATTCTCCGGGAGGCTTCGCGGGGCCAGCACGATCTCGATGCAGGTCGCATCGGTGATCGACACGAATTTAAAGCCGCGGACGGGACGCCGGGACCTCAGGCAAAAATGGCGCCAGGCTTTGACGGCGCTTGCTCTTGAGAGGACCTGGACCAAACGGGAGATACTCGAGGCATACATCAATTTTGTCTATTATCGCGGCGAGCTTCAGGGTATCCGGGCAGCTTCAAAAGGCCTCTTTGGAAAGGAGCCGTCAGGGATCACGCAACCGGAGTCACTGATCTTGGCGTCCCTCATCGCGTCCCCGAATGCCTCGCGCGAGAAAGTGGCATTGCGGTCGATCCGGCTCGGTCAAAAGGCAGGGATAGATACCGGTCGGGACGATATTGACCGTAAGAGCCGGGAAGCCCTGACGTTAACCTATCATATCGGGTTCGATGTTTCGATAGCCCCGCACGTTGCCAGGGCCCTTCTTACGCCGGGACGCGATAAGGCTGTCTCGACGCTTGACGGACGGATCCAGAGATTTGCACTCGAGAGCCTTAAGAATAATCTGGCGGCATTGAGAGATCGAAAGGTCTCGGACGGGGCCGTCCTTGTCGTTGACAATATCACGGGCGAGATCCTGGCGTACGTCGGCAACAGTGCCGGGACGTCAAGCGCGGTATGGGTCGACGGCATCAGGGCGCGCCGGCAGGCGGGGTCGACGCTTAAACCGTTCCTGTACGAACTGGCCATCGAAAAAGGATATCTGACCTCGGCTTCATTGCTGGAGGATACGCCCGTAACGATCGCAACCCCGACCGGTCTTTATGTACCGCAGAATTACGACAACCGTTTCAGGGGTACGGTGAGCGCACGTACGGCTTTGGCCTCTTCACTTAACGTGCCTGCCGTCAAGGCACTTCTTGTCACAGGCCTTTCACCGTTTGTTGAACGATTGAGAAATATAGGCTTCAGCAGCATCAAGGAGGAGCCGGAATTTTACGGTTACTCGATCGCCCTCGGGTCGGCCGATGTGGAACTGTACGAGCTCGTCAACGCGTATCGCTGCCTTGCCCGCGGAGGGTTAAGGTCGGGCCTGAAACTGGCATTTGACACCAGAATTCCGGCCAAAGTGCGCGTGATGGATGACAGGGCGTCCTTTATAGTGGGGCAGATACTGTCGGACAGGGAATCCCGGGCCATGACATTCGGTCTTGAGAACCCGCTTTCGACCCGTTTCTGGACGGCTGTAAAAACAGGGACGAGCAAGGATATGCGCGACAACTGGTGCATTGGTTTCTCGAGCCGGTACACCGTCGGTGTGTGGGTCGGGAATTTTTCCGGTGAGCCGATGCGTGATGTAAGCGGGATAAGCGGTGCGGCCCCGATATGGCTCGAGATAATGAACTTTCTCCATGCTTCAACGCCGTCACACGCGCCAAAACCCCCTCCCGGCGTTATCACGGCCCGCGTCGCATTCGCAAAGAATGTGGAGCAGCCTCGTGAAGAATTATTTCTTGCAGGCACGGAACCGTTATCGCGGGTGACGGGCAACACGGTCTATGAGGAAGCGCGCATTGTGTATCCTCAGGAAGGGACCCTCATCACGGTAGACCCGGATATCCCTCGGTCTCTTCAACGGGTAGGCCTTCGCTTTGAGCCGCGAAGCAAGCGCTTCAGATGGATGATCAACGGCACCGACGCCGGTTCGGACGCCCCGCTCCTCCTGTGGGAGCCAAAGCCGGGCGCATACACGGTATCCATCGTTGACCAGGGAGGCAAGGTAATGGATTCCGTAGGTTTCACTGTCAGATAAAGTCGTAACAGTCAATCATAAGTCGTAAGGACTTAAAAAAATAGAATTTACTCCTTACGACTTACGCTTTACGGTCTCTTCCTTTTTACTCTCGTTCCAGAGCCTGTCCATTGTTTCCAGGCTGGCAGAGCGGATGTCCGTGTTTTCTTCAATGTAACCGAACCTTCTGATAAATTTGCTCGATGTCGCCCTGAGCGCATCTTCGGGGTCGACCGAAAGAAAACGCGCTATGTTGACCACCGTGAAAAGAAGGTCGCCGATCTCTTCGCGGATGCGGTGTTTGTCGCCCGTTGCTTCGGCATCTCTTAATTCGATGATCTCTTCCTCCATTTTCTCATAGACATCCTCGATCTTTTGCCAGTCGAAACCGACTTTTGCGGCCCGTTTTGTTATCACGCACGCCCTCAGAAGCGCGGGCATGGACGAGGGGATATGGGAGAGAAGGGAATAATCATCCTGTTTCTCCAGTTTTTTCAATTCCTCCCACTTTTCTTCGATGGGAGCGCCGAGGTCCTGTTTCTCAAAAACATGCGGGTGCCGACTGTACATCTTGCGGTAGACGTTCTCGATAACGTCCTTTATATTGAAGGCATTCTGCTCCTTGCATATCTGCGCAATGAACACGATATGGAACAGGAGGTCCCCGAGTTCTTCCTTAAGGCCGGTCAGATCCTCGCTTTCAATAGCCTCGATGATCTCATACACCTCTTCGAGCATGAACGTTTTGAATGCCGGGATCCTCTGCTTTCGGTCCCAGGGGCATCCTTCGTCGCCGCGCAGTGTTTCCATGAGCCATACGAGCTTGTCAAATGCTTCCATGTTACGGTCTCCTACCGGGCCTAAGCGTGTTCATGATGATCTCCGCCGTTTCTTTCATGACATGGGTTTGCTGTGCGACGATATCCCTGCCGGCCCTTTGCGTCTCGGCATAGAGGCCTTCGTCGCCAAGGAGTCTCATCACCGTGTCATGGATCTCTTTCCCTGTCCTTACCAGGAAGCCTGCCTTATTGGCAAGGATGGCCTCAGCGATATCACGGAAAGTATCCGTAAACGGACCGAAAACAACAGGCGTGCCGACAAAAAGAGGCTCGAGCATATTCTGGCCTCCGTACGGGGCGAGCGACCCTCCTACGAATGCAACAGCACTCAGACCGTATATGCCCTGCAGGTCACCTACCGTGTCCACGATCACGACATCTGCACCGTTATCCGCGCCTCCCTTCATTTTCGAGTACCGGGTAGTGCTGAATGTCTTTGAAAGGTCTCTTTCAAGTATTTCCGCAAGATGAAGCTCGCGAGGGGCTACAAAATACCTGGATCCGGGGACGCTCCGCTTTAGAAGGGCTATGGCGGAATAGACCTCGTCAAGCTCCTTTTCTTTGACGCTTCCGAACGTGATGACGGGGTTCTCCCTGCCTGCCCTCTCGCGGATATTTTCGATGGCCGGCCGGTAATATTTGACATTTCCGGTCACGAAGACCCGTTGAGGGTCCATGCCGATAGCAATGAACCGGTCCCGATGTTCCTGCGATTGGGCGATCACGATGTCCATGGCGCCAAATACCGATCTCATGAAAATGGAGAGTCTTCTATATGTTGCGAGGGTACTGTCGGATATCCGTCCGTTTACGATGATAAAAGGGATGTTCCTCTTTCGGGCCTCCCATATAAGGTTCGGCCATATCTCCGTTTCCACCACGATGATCGAGGAGGGCTTATAATGGTCGAGGAACCTTGAAACCGAGAATCGAAGATCGAAAGGGAGGGATTCACATCGGAGATCGTAGGCGGGTGCCTGTTTTTTCTTGAGCATTTCCTCGGCATAGTAGGTATTCGTCGTAATGAGGAAACGGCCGGGTCCTCCGTTGGCCGACAGGTAATCCGCAAGGTTTCGGGCAATTACAGCCTCGCCTATCGATGCGCCATGTATCATAAGCGAACCCGGGGATATGCTGCCATCAGGCGGTATAAGCCTGCGGCGGAAATTAGGTTTCATCTTGGTGCTTGTAAGGCCGATAATGATGAGGAACGGAAGCGCGCAGATGGACAGGATATTATAGATCAATCTCCACATGCGATCTTTTCCGCCTTATCGGTCAAATCGATCATTGTTTTTTCGAGCTCGATCCGTTTTTCTTCTATTTGATCAGGGGGTAATCCCGGGCCTATTACTATAGGGTCGCCCCATACAAAGACAACCCGTGAAAAGGGATAGGGGAATATGAAACGGTCCCAGGAATGAAAAGTTTTTTTTTAGATGCGCTGTAACTGACGGGGAGCAGAGGTTTATGTGAAAGCCGTGCAAGCTCAACGATACCTTTCTTCACCTCGAAGCGGGGGCCCTTCGGGCCGTCCGGGGTTATTGCGATATCGATGTTGTCCCTAAGATCATGGAGGATCTCTCTCAGAGAAGAAACACTGCCTTTTCTATACGACCCCCTGACTGTTCCGATACCGAAAAATGCCACGATCCGTGCAATAAATTCACCGTCGCGATGACGGCTTATCAGGACCTTGCCGCCTCCGCCCTTTTTTGCAAATGGCATCATGAGCAGCCTTCCGTGCCAAAAACAGACGATATAATTAAAACGGCTGCCCCATTTGTCCTCGGGAGGTCTGTTGATATGCGTGATGCGCAGGGTAAACCTTAATAATGAGAGAAAACTGAAGACCATTGGAGGCATTACATATACCATTAAAAAAGACTTTAGCTTTTTTTTCATCTGCGCTTTTTTCCTATGGGAATGACTTTTTTACGGGCGCCGTCCTTGAATTGAAGCTCATATAGTTTCTTGTACGTCCCTTCCTGTTCGATCAGCGCAAAGTGATTGCCCGACTGGACTATCGCGCCTTTATCGACGACAATGATGCGATGTGCGTTAATGATGGTCGACAGCCTGTGTGCGATGATTATCGTCGTCCTGCCCTTCATCAGGTTTTCAAGCGCCTTCTGCACCTCGATCTCGGATTGGGCATCAAGGGAACTTGTCGCCTCATCAAGGATAAGTATGGGGGCGTTCTTATACAATGCACGCGCGATGGCAATACGCTGTTTCTGGCCGCCCGAGAGCCGCGTTCCTTTTTCGCCTACGATCGTTTCATAACCTTTCGGGAGTTTCAAGATAAAGTCATGGGCGAACGCCATTCTCGACGCCTCGACGATCCTGTCTTCATCGGGCTCGACGCCGTATGCGATATTGCTCCGGATGGTATCGTTAAAAAGAATGACATCCTGAGTTACCAGGGCGACCCTCGTCCTTAAGGAATCCAGGGTAACGTCCTTAATGTCGACACCGTCTATTGTTATCCGGCCTTTCGTGGCGTCGTAAAAGCGGGGGATAAGATTTACAAGTGTCGTCTTGCCTGCACCGCTCTTGCCGACAACAGCAATAACCTCATTCCTTTCGATGGCCAGACTGATACCGTTGAGTATCATTTTATCTTCATATCTGAAAGAAACGTTATCAAAGGTTATTCTTCCTTCAACGGTGCCAAGCTCGCCGGCATCCGGCTTTTCGAGGACCTCGGGCTGCCGGTCGATCACTTCAAAAACCCGCTCGGCTGCAGCAAGGCCCTGCTGGACATTGTGATTTTCCTTATTCAATTTCTTGATCGGCTCGTAGAGCATGATGAGGGCCGCCATGAAAGAGAACAGGGTGCCGGGCGTTGATTTTCCAAGCATGACTTGCCAGCCGCCGTACCAGATGATGACAGCAATAGCGATCCCGCCGATGATCTCCATGACAGGATGCGACAAGGCGCGGATCTTTACGCGTTTCATCGTTATCTTGAACAGGGCCTCGTTTTCCCGGGCGAACCTTTTGTTTTCATATTTTTCCATGGAGAATGCCTTGACTATTCTCTGGCCGGTTATGGTTTCGTGAAGAAAATTGGTAAGGCGGGCGAGGTACTGCTGAATATTCAGCCCTATTTTTCTTAATTTTTTGCCAAAGGCCACGATGGGATAAATGGAAAAGGGCAGGATCAAAAAAGCGATAAGCGTCAGTTTCCACTCCATTTGGAAGGCCACAATAATGAGCCCTATGATCGTGAACATATCGTTGAGGACCGCAGCGACGGAATCCGAAACGGTGCTCTGGACGAGCGCGACGTCGTTGACAACACGGGAGATACTGGACCCGGTAGGGGTTTTGTCGAAATACGAAAGCGGCTGTTTTTGCATATTAACAAAAAGAAGGTTCCGGATATCCGTAACGACCCTTTGCCCGACATAGCCGATAAAATATGCCTGAAGATACTCAAAAATACCTTTGGTAAGAAATAAAGCGACAACGATGGCCGGCATGATATACAGCTTGGACATATCCTTTTCGTAAAAGATCGAATCAAGGACCGGCTTGACGAGATATGCGGTGAGGCTCTTGGCCGCGGAACACAGGGCCATGAAGATCATTGCAAGGATGAGCTTCGATTTATAGGGATATGCGAATCTAAGAAGTCTGAAGTAAAGGTTCATTTCCCTGTTCTTTCTCGAGGAATGAGATCACAGCGCCGGCCGCCAATCCGTAGGAATCGTCTACTTTAAGCTTGTCAATAATGGATGCAAGATCCCCGGCAACACCCTGTCTTCCTTTATCTATCATAGAAAGTGCTGTATTTGCAATGGTTGCGGCCTCAAGATGCTGAACGAATTCGGGGAAGACCTCCTTTCCGGCAATGATGTTGGGAAGACCTATATGATCTACATTAACTATTATACGCGCAATATAGTACGACAGCCACGATATCCGGTAGATAATGATCGTCGGTGTTTTCAAAAGGGCGGCTTCGAGGGTGGCGCTGCCCGACGCGACGATAGCCGCGTCGCAGTAGGCGAGGGCATTATAAGCTCCGCCTTTGATCGGGATTATGCCGGGAATGTTTTCAAGGAACGATGCAAATTCCGCTTCGTGAATGCTCCCGGCGACCGGCATGACGATCGTGATGCCGGGAAGCTTGAGGCGTATTTTTGATATGATCTCCGTGAGGACGGGGATATGCCGAACTATCTCGTTTCGCCTGCTTCCGGGCATTATCGTGAGGATAGGCCCGGAGGGCACGTTTATAGACTTTAAAAACTCGTCTTTTGAAAGGGTCGGCTTCACGGTGTGGGCAAAGGGATGTCCGATATAGGTGGAGGTTATGCCTTCCTTAACATAAAGTTCCTGTTCGAAAGGAAGGATACAGATCACCTTGTTGACGTATTCCTTTATCTTTTTCAAACGGCCTTTTTTCCAGGCCCATATCTGGGGCGGTATGAAGTAGACCACGGGTATACCGAGCGAACGGGAAAAACGGGCAATTCTCATGTTGAAACCCGGAAAATCGACCAGGATAACAAGGTCCGGCCGGTTGGTGCGAAGATACGTCTTAACATCGTCAAAAGCGCGGCGTATATGGCCCATATGGGACAGGACCTCGCTTAAGCCCGTGACCGAGATGTCCCGGTAATCGTGGACGATCTCGACACCTAATGCTGCAAGCCTCTCCGACCCCATAGCGGACAGCGAAAAATTACCGGTATTTTTGATCGATTCTACTAGATGACAGGCGTGGACCTCGCCGGATAATTCCCCGGTCGAAATAAAGATCTTCTTATTGATGTGCGGCACCGTGTTTCCCGGCAATATAATTTCGGATCCGGTTGGCAAGCTCAAGGGCCTTAAGCCCATCCGTTCCGCTGACACTTGGCATACCATTGCCGGCAGCAGCCGTTACGAATTGAAGAAGTTCATCTTTCACAGGGTCCATTTGATCGCAGGTAAATTCCGTAACATCGGTTTTGGCATTGCCGCTACTGGTGACCGTCAAAAGTTTTCCCTGCATCAGGTCGATGTAAAAAGTACTTTTGTCCTCATAAATTATTATTGACCTTTCCCGATACGCAGCCACGCGGCTTGCCGTGAGACTTGCGATGCATCCATCTGAAAATTCGATCCGCGCATTTACAGTATCGTAAACATCGGTGACGAAACAGATACCCTCGGCCGACACGTCCTTCACGGTACCCCGGGCTAACGAAAGCACCAGGTCAAGATCGTGTATCATAAGGTCGAGGACAACATCCACGTCGGTGGAACGACCCGTGAAAGGACTGATCCTCCGTGTCTCGATGAGAAGGGGCTTCTTGACATAGGTAAGTGCCCGGGTCAAAGCCGGGTTAAGCCGTTCCAGATGGCCCACCTGAATGACAAGGCCCCTCAACCGGGCCATGTCAACAAGTTCCCGGGCTTCCTCCGGGGAGACGGTTATCGGCTTCTCGATAAAAACGTGTACGCCCCGTTCCAGGCATTGCCGCGCAATACTGTAATGGGATTCGGTTGGCGTAGCTATGATAGCGCACGTAGATCTGTCGATAAGATCGGAATGATCCGGAAATACCGGAACGGAATACTGCTCGGCGCACTCCCGGGCGCGTGTGTCGTCTATATCGTGAATGCCGCTGACGGCAACCCCTTCGAATGCGCAGAGCTTGCTCAAATGGATCCGGCCCATATGGCCAAGGCCTATAAGCGCTACATTTACCGGCATATTCCCCTCGTAGACGATTCGATGAAATCGAGGAAATAGGCGATCTTATCTCCGTCCAGTTCATCGCGGATGAGCTTGAGAGATGTTTTCAAGGGCAGGGCGGACCTGAAGACTATCCTGTATGCCCTTTTCAGTTTTGTTATCTCTTCCTTGGAAAAATCCCGCCTTTCCAGACCGACGAGATTAAGGCCATAGAGCTTTGCCCTGTCGCCCGCGGCGATGACAAACGGGGGAACATCCTTCGGAATTCCGGTCAGGCCGCTTATAAATGCGTATTTGCCGATCCTGCAGAATTGATGTACGGCACATAACCCGCTGAATATTACGAAATCATCGACCTCGACATGGCCTGCCAGTGTGGCGCCGTTAGCCATAATAATGCTGGAACCAACCTTGCAATCGTGGGCAATATGCGCATAGGCCATGATGAAGTTGTTGTCGCCGATCTGCGTTACGCCCCCGCCTTTCGTGGTCCCCCTGTTTACGGTCACATATTCTTTGATAGTGTTATTATCACCAATAACAACCTGCGTCGGCTCGAATTTGTACCCTATATCCTGGGGAGGCCCGCCGATGGACGCAAAAGGGCTTATGGTGCAATTGTTGCCGATCGTCGTGTTTCCCTGGATCACAACATGACTGCCGATGCTGGTTCCTTTGCTTATCCGGGCACCTGCCTCTACAATACTGTAGGGCCCTATCTCTACGTCAGGCGCTATTTCAGCATTCTTATCGATGATAGCTGTTGGATGTATCACTTTTCAAACTCCTTTATTCCTGTTGTTTAAGCATGGCCATTATACGGGCTTCCGCCACAACACCATTCTCAACATATGCCTTGGCGTCAAATATCCAGATCTCCCGTCTGTGTTTGACAACGTCGACAATTAATTTCAACTGATCGCCGGGGACAACAGGCTTGCGGAAGCGCGCCCCGTCGATCCCGGTGAAAAAAACAGATCCTTTCATGCCCGGAAAAGACGAGAATGCCAGTACACCTCCGGCCTGCGCCAGTGCCTCCAGAATAAGGACGCCCGGCATAATTGGCCTGCCGGGAAAATGGCCCTGGAAAAAAGGTTCGTTCACGGTAACATTCTTGATCGCTATTATTCTTTTGGCATCTTCCAATTCGAGGACCCTGTCGACCAAAAGGAACGGATACTTATGAGGAAGCATATTCATGATCTCATTTATGTCAATCATCGGTATCCTCCGAGTTAAGTTTTGTCTCGATCTGTTTCATTCTTTCGAAAAGGTCAGGAAGCCGCTTCATGTAGATCTGGAGCTTCATCCATTCCTTATGGGGCATGTGCGGCGTGCCCCAGATGACAGAGCCGGCAGGCACGTCCTTTGTAATCCCGGTCCCGCCTCCTGCCATCACGCCGTCCCCGATAACGACATGGTCCCTTACCCCTGCCTGGCCGGCAAGCACGACATTATTTCCTATCCGCGAACTGCCGGCGATACCGACCTGGGATACAACGATCGAGTTCTGCCCTATGGTAACATTATGGGCGATCTGGACCAGATTATCGATCTTGGTTCCTCTTCCGATAACGGTTTTTTCAAGGGAGGCCCGGTCTATCGCCGTATTTGCCCCTATCTCAACATCATCTTCAATAATAACCGATCCGAGCTGGGGTATTTTCGCGTGTTTGGTACCGTCCCAGGCATAACCGAATCCATCGGCAGCTATCACGGTATTGGCATGAATGATCACATTCCGGCCGATAGTCGTGTCCCGGTAGATGGTGACATGGGGATATATGATGCTGCCCTGTCCGACCGTCACATTCCGGCCGATATAGACGTAAGGATATATCGTGACGTCGTCGTCGATGCGGGCATTATCTTCTATGCATGCAAATGCTCCGATCGAAGCACCCGGGGCAATGACTGCCTTTTCACTTACCGAAGCTGCAGGGTGTATGCCCGGCCCGATAACCGGACCTTCCTGAAACATGGCGGCTGCCGAGATATACGCGAGTTCAGGATTGTCTACCACGATGAGATTTTTAACCGCCCTTACGTCGGCAGGAGAGGTTTTCCTGCCGACAATAAGGGCGGAAGCTTTACATTCAGGGACGAATTTTATGTAGCTTCCATGGGTCAGGAAGCTTATTTTTCCCTCGACCGCACTTTGAACGCCTGCGATCCCATCAATCGGGATATCTCCGTCACCAATCAGATCTCCCCCGACCGCGGCAGCGATATCCTTAAGCGTGATCATTATTTGATCGGTTTCTTTTTTGCTGCCTCGTTAAAAAGAACAATTACCTTGTTTGTAATGTCTATCGAGGGTGTGGCAAACAGAATGCCTGCCCCACTTTTCTCGAGGATCAACGTGTATTTTTCCTTCTCGCCGAGGGTACGCACAACTTGCTCGACCTCTCTTAAGACCTTCTGGGTAAATTCCGCATCCTTCTGCTGAAGCTCCGTCTGGTAATCATTATAAAGCCTCTGATAATCCTTGAGTTTTGCCTGATACTGTTTTTCCTTGTCGGCCCGTGCCTCAGGTGTCATGGTAGCGGCCTGTTTCTCGACCGCATCCTTCAATCTCTGGAGTTCTGCCTGTTTGCCGTCAAGACTGGCTTTGAGCCTTTCCGCTTCCTTCGTTAATGATCCACGGATCTGTTTACCGGGTTCTGACTCGAGCATTACTTTCTGCAGGTCTATAAATGCGACACCGGTCGCTGATTGACTTTTCGCTGCAAGTGGTGTGAGCAGGATCGCCACGACGAAAAGGACCGTAAAAAAATGTTTCATAAAGCCTCCTTGCTAATATTGGGTGCCGATGGCAAAGTCGAAAAGACTCGTTCTCTCACCCTCTTTGGGATTGAGATTGAATCCAAATTCCAGGCGAATTGGACCAAGCGGTGAGAACCAGCGTATGCCTGCTCCGCCTGAAGTTCTCATTCTCAGGCTGTTCCAACTGTCAAAGCCGGCGCCTGTATCAATGAAAAGCACCCCTTTGACACCCGCTGGTTTATATATGGGGAAGATCCATTCGAAATTAAAGAACATCTGATTCTTGGCTCCGATGGGGTCGTCATTGGAATCCATCGGGCCGGCTTCGCCATAGCGGAAGCCGCGAACGGAGTTGAGACCACCGACGTAAAATTTCTCGGTAATGGGGACCTCTTTGCCGTTGTACCCCCCGATGCTGCCCAGGGTTCCCCTAACGAAGAACGAACTCTCCATGAATTTAATGGGCATATACCTGCCGTAGAACCCGTTGATGCTAACAAAGTCATTGTCGCCGCCAAACGGGCCTCCGGCTGTTTCCACGGTTACACCCGTGTTGATCCCTTTGGTCGGGTTCATGATGTCATCAATGGTATTCTTGGTAAGAGACAATATGATACTGCTTGTCAGTGATGTGCCTTGCTGTGCCTGGATATATGTACTGGCATTAGCTATATCGGTTACGTCGACAGTGACTTCCTCAAGGCGGTACTTGACGGTTCCTCTGACGGTATCGGTGAGGGGCTTGATGAGAGCGATATTACCGCCTGTCCGCTTGTAATCGTACGTATCCAGATACCGCTTGAAATTGTATAAGCTGGTCGCCAGGCTAAGGTTCTTGTCAAATATGTACGGCTCGACGTATGTCAGTCTGAACTCGTTGGTGTAGCTGCTCAATGCGGCTTCAAGCGAGACTCTTCTGCCCGTCCCGAAGAAATTGTCTTCCGACACGGATCCCGATACGATTATCTGTTCAGCCGTGCTGTAGCCGGCGCCGACGCTGAAGGTCCCTGTAGGCTTTTCCTCGATAGCGAGATCGATATTCACTTTCTTCGGATCATCCGTCTTGAGGATCTTAAAGTCGGTGTCCTTGAAGAAGGTCGTGTTTTTCAACTTTTTCTTGCTGTCTTTAATATTCGTTATCGAGAACCGGTCACCTTCGGCAAACTTCAGTTCGCGCCTGACGACCTTGTCACGGGTCCTCGCATTTCCGACAATATTAATTCTGTTAAAGTATACTTCCTGATTCTTGGTTATATTGAATGTGGCATTAACAATATGGTTGTTATCGTCAATCATCGTGGTGGGCGACACCTCGGCGAAGGCGTATCCCATATCCTGGTAAATATCGGTGATCGTCAGTACGTCTTCATAAAATATCGTGGTCCTGAACAGCTGGCCCGGTTTTGATTTTATCCTCTTGAGAAGCTCTTCCTGCGGCACGATAATATCTCCGGCGAATTCGATCGTACCGACCTTATGGGTGACGCCCTCCTCGATCGCAGTTGTGATCGTGATGCTTTTGCCATCTTTAGAAAGTATGACATCGGGAACCCCCACCTGAACTTTGGTGTACCCATTATCATGATAATAGGCCTCAACGTTCCTGCGGTCCTGGCCCAGCGCGTCTTCGTCAAGTATGCCGGAACCCGTGAACCAGGAAAGAATGCCTTTTTCCTTGGTCTGCATGTATCCCTTTAACGTACCGTCCTTGAAGTGTTTATTACCTGTGAAAGCGATCTTCCTTACATACGACTGCTGAGGTTCGTCAATAACGAAGGTGACGGTAGCATCATATTTCTCGCCGTAGTCTATCTCATACGTGACCTTGGCGGCATAATATCCCTTACTGGAATATAATTTCCTCATCTCATCCATGCTTTCTTTTACTTTTTCTGTATTAAGAACGGTTCCGGTCTTTACCTTTACCTTGTCGATGAGATCGTCTGTCTTTATTTTCTTGTTCCCTGATACCAGGATCGATTTTACGGGAGGTCTTTCGATAACGACGAAAGTAACGTTCTTTCCTTTCTCGGCATCCCTGATATCGATCTGAACATCGCTGAAAAATCCGGACTTATAAATATTTTTCATGTCCTCGCGTATCTTGTCGAGGTTAAACGCGTCGCCTTCCTTCGTCTTGATACTATTTGTAATAACAGCAGTATCAACCCGTTCGTTTCCCGTAACTTCGACCTTCGAAACCCGGGCGGCTTCCTGAGCGACGACGACGACAGGAAGGCACAAAATCAACAGGAGGACAATAAGACTCTTCAAGTTTTTCATATGATAGCAAAATTACCAAAAAAACATCTATTTTGTAAAGGTAAAAAAACAATAATCGTGACGGGCTGGAATTAGTTGGGGAAGATATGGTAATTTCAGCAAAATTATGTTCCTTTTTCCTATAGTGATCGTTTTGGCCGGCGCGGCACTGGTTTTCATAGCAGGATCGCTTAAGGCGGGAAGGACCCTTCTATCGGTCATAACTGTTCTGGC
This sequence comes from uncultured delta proteobacterium, assembly GCA_903872255.1. Taxonomy (GTDB): domain Bacteria; phylum Desulfobacterota; class Syntrophorhabdia; order Syntrophorhabdales; family Syntrophorhabdaceae; genus Delta-02. Next base: position 18,351 of record CAIQJW010000298.1, read on the forward strand.
TGCTTTGAGCGCCGCCGTTACACTGGTCCCTTTCTTATTTTTCAGCCAGCCCCGGGTCATGAATTACTTCGGGGGCCTCCTGTCGTTCAGGATAGAACCGGTCGCATGCACAGCCGCTATTTTCCTGTCTGCATTTGCTGCAGGCTGTTCCGCCTGGTTGACCGTATACTATCAGCAGCCAAAGATAGGGTCGGTCTTCACATTGTTGCTCGCCGCCACCGGCATTTCCATGGCGAGCGTATTCGCCGCAAACCTGCCGTCAATGGCCTTTTTTACCGGACTTACATTTATGGCACTACTTTTTTTGCAAAAGATCTCAAACGACTGCCGTCATCCCGGCGCTTGACGCCGGGATCCAGCGTTTCTCTATTTCAGACCTGCGCGCCCCCATGGCTTCTGCAACATTTTAAGCAGACAGTATAAGAAAGCAAAACCTTGGATCCCGGATCAAGTCCGGGATGACGAACTTAGGGGGAGGTGACCGTGGTGACGATATGAGTAGCAGTGAGGCGGTTCACCGCGATCTTGCGACACCTTTTTTTCCGCATATGCCTTCTATGGGGCATTGACTGCATTTTGGGGACAACGGGGTACAGATCCGTTTTCCGAAGGTGACAAGGAGCGAATTGTATATTATCCAGTATTGCCGGGGTAATATTTTTCTCAATTCCTCTTCAGTCCGGTCGGGGTTCCGGGTGGACACGATCCCGAGACGGTTCGATATCCTGTGGACATGGGTGTCGACACAGATACCGGGTTTCCCGTATCCTTCGGTTACTACAAGGTTCGCAGTCTTCCGTCCTATCCCGCGGATCTGCAGCAATTCGTCGATCGTATCGGGGACCAGTCCGCCATACGTGTTGATTATCACCGAGGCTACTTCCTTGAGTATTTTTGCCTTGTTCCTGTAGAATCCAACCGGGTATATTAGCTTTTCTAATTCATTAAGCGGTATATCGATCAGGTCAAGAGGCTTTTTGATGATCGGCATGACTATCCCCATGACTTTCTCGGTCGTTTCATCTTTGGTCCTGAGGCTGAGCAGAGTCCCGACCAGAATAATGAACGGGTCCTTGTTCGTATCACGCGAAAGGCGTGTAATGACCGGGGCGGTTTCCTCGGGAAACAGCCGAGTCAGCCTTTCTATCATTTCGTCAAAAGGAAAATTCCCGCTTAAGCCCGGCGTCTCTTCTTTTTCCATAACCTTAAGTTTTACCCATCGCCAATCACCTTTGTTATCATCATATTCATATCGTCCGCATGTGATCCTTCCCAGTATACCTTACGGCATGACGGACAGGTCCTGAATTCGTTGTGATGATGATATATATATTCGGGGACAAAAGGTTCTATATCTTCTTTCCTGACCTCGGCCAGGAGAACGTTGCATTCTATGCACCGGGTCATAACCGCGGCTGAATTTATATATGGTGCGATATATTCCCTTATTTCCAGGATTTGTTCCTGCGGGTCGATGCTGCGGACCAGAATAGCGCCGGGGCGGCCTGTTTTTGCGGTGGTCTTCGTAAAAAAGAGAAATGGAACCCCTTCTTCGGGAGGGAATCCCGGGTTCTCGCCCTGCCGTATGTAAGGCGCGTCAAGCCCCAGCATCCTGAGAAAGCGGGCGAGTTTTCCGAGCATTACATCGCATATAAAGATCATCTTTTTACAAGATTATGCGCCGCTTCGCCGGCTCGTGTCATGATCTCCTCTTCGCCGGGGACGACGCGACCCTCCATCAGAACCTCGCCCCTGCAAATGACGGTATCCACCGCTGAGCCGTTTGCTGCGTATACCATATCGGAATATAAGTCAAAATTGGGAACAAATTCAGGCCTCATCAGGTCAATAAGGATGATATCGGGGCTTAAACCTTCTTCAATTGACCATTTACCGAGCCGGAAGATATCGGCGGCTGTCTGCGTTGCCATCAAGTATGTCTGCCTGGCGGGAAGCATCGTCGGGTCCGACGAGCAGAATTTGGCGAGCAATGACGCAAATTTCATCGTCTCTAAAACATCGAGATGATTATTCGACGCACAGCCATCCGTTCCAAAGCAATAAGGTATCCGGGCTTCCTGCACCAGGCGGTGAGGGAATATCTTTTCAACCGCGAGCTTGAGGTTCGAAACGGGCACATGGACAAGTTTTGCGCCGCGCCCACCCAGAATTTCTGTATCCTTCTTTTCGAGCATGCACCCGTGGCATCCTACATAACGTTCGGACAGGATCTCAAGCGAATCGAGAAATGCAGTCGGTGTGAGGCCGTATGTCGTCTGAGAGAAAACCGATTCGTACTCCGTTTCGGCAAGGTGCATATGAATAAGGATGTCGTTTTCGGCGGAAAAATCCCGCATCCATTCCAGGCTTTCCCGGGAAACGGTGTATATTGCGTGAGGACCGAATGTAAATGTCACGTAGGGCGCGTAATCTTTGGAAAGGGCATAGAGTTCACGGTTCAGGGCTATCTGCTCCCGGCCTTTATTGTTATCGAACATATCGATAAAGACCGCGCTGATAAATCCCCGTATTTTCATATCCCTGACGGCCCGTGCAGTAGCCTCCCAATGCCAGTACATGTCATTAAAGACAGTAACCCCGTTTTTTATCATTTCAAGGCACGCAAGGCGCCCCCCCCAATATACATCATCGGCGGTAAGCTTTGCCTCGAGCACCCAGATCTTTTCCTCCAGCCAGGCCTTGAGCGGCATGTCGTCGGCAAACCCCCGGAAAAGGGTCATGGCGGCATGGGTGTGCCCGTTGACAAGAGAGGGGAGGGCGGCCTTGTTGCGGCCGTCTATAATTTTATCAGCTCTGCGGGTGCATACAGGCGATATTTCGAGGATAGTGCCGTTTTCGATAAATATATCGGTGACCACTCCATCGAGCAGAACGTTCTTGATCAGGATGTTCACGCTGTATTCCTGTCTATGAATGTATTAAGTATATTTTCGATCGTCCGCGCGTTATTCGCGATATTTTCAAGGATTTCATCCATTGTAAGGGGCGTTTTGCTTATCCCATGGCAGTAATTATCGACCGAGCATATACTGGCATACGGCAGTTCCAGCTCCATGGCGAGGGTTGCCTCTGAAGCAAGGGTCATGCCGACAATATCCCCGAATTGCTTCAGCATCCTTATTTCGGCCCGCGTTTCCAACCGGGGCCCGATAGTTTGGATGTATGTCCCGCCCATCCGTACCGATCTCGTGTGCGCGGCGCATATTTCAAAGATCTCCCGGGCAAACGTCTCGTCCATTGACGGTATCATGAAACGGGCCGTATCGTCGAAGAATGTCTCAACATGCCAGGGACAGATAAAATCGTCAGGAACGATAAGGGTTCCCGGTTTTATCGTGATCTTGAGACTTCCCACGGAATTAATGGCCAGTATCTTCTGCACACCCAGATCTTTAAGGGCGGCAATGTTCGCCCGATGACCGATCCTGTGCGGGGGCAGGCAGGGATTGCCGTGGCGTTGCAGGAATGCCCCGTTACCGGACGTTTTTACCGCGACGTTCCCGAATTGCGTCGTCACAGTACCGTCGCACCATTCGGTAAAAACAGCCGTATCAAGAAGTGATGTGCCGCCAATAATTGCGAACATAAGGTATTTTTGTACAGGGAAAGGGGTGATGAGTCAATAAAAAACCGTAGGGCGAAAGGCGAAAGGCGAA
>CAIQJW010000299.1 GCA_903872255.1 uncultured delta proteobacterium
CGTATCCTCTATGATCTTTTCCACGCCCGGAAGTGTGGCTACAAGCGATTCCCGGAATTTTGCCCTGCTCTCTTTGAGGAGGTTCAGCTTCTGGCCCATAAAGCCTTTATATATGTCGTGCAATACAGGTACCGTGTCTTCGAAAAGCTTACAAATCCGTTCGGTTATATCTCGTTCGTCCATTAGCCGCCTCTCCCCTCGTGATTTTATTTAATTCCCTACTTTTTTATATATCATACGAACGGCCGGTGTTCAATAATTGCTGGCATTCTATCGTTATCTTTTCGGATCAGCCTGCTCTTTCAGGTTCTGAAGACGCTGATTTTCGTCATATTTCATCTGGAGATAGTCCTGCCGGTTCACTTCGTGCAATTGCCGCGCATATTTTTCTGAGGCATCAAACCATCGGGTGAGCCTTCGGGACAGTTGTTTGTCGGGTGGAAGATACGTAGAGTTCAGAAACGCCTCGATTGCCAGGTAATAACGCATCGTATTGCGTTCGACGACACCCCTTAAGCCCCGTATATAGCGCGGCTCGGCGCCCGGCGGATTATCGAGGCGGGTAAAACCCACCTTATCCCTGCCGATCGTGGCCAGGTATACCTTGATTGCCGTGCGTGCGGCGAAACCATATCCGAGCGAATATGACAGGTGGAGAAAACTGCGGTTTGCGTCGACACCCACCACTCTGATCATGATCAGATAATCTTTAGTGCTGAAGGGCCCGGCAGCAGACTTAAGCTCTATGCGCATATATCCGTTACCAGGGACGCCGTCATTCCGATAACTGAAATCCATATCGTACGCTTCTTCCAGAGGCTGTTCCTGCTTTTTCCCGATCTTTGTGTTCAAAATTGTCCCGTTCTTGCCGTTTAACACGCGGCAATACTTCGTGTTGGGATGAAGCATCATTATCTGGCAAAGGCTCGCCGGCCCCCTTTCGGGATCGTTTAAAGCCCTGCTGATATCTGCATGGGGATAGTCCATCACCGCATATATGTCGCCCCTTATCGAATAATCGAGCTCTACTGAATTGAGATGCAACGGGCTCTGGAATTGATTATTATCGAGTTGGGGCTTGAGCACCGCAAATTTCTGCCGGAGATTATCGGCTTCATCCGTTGCTCGGGCGGCCGTGCCGTAAACAAGTCCCATCAGGACCAATATCGTGACCGTTATAGTGCTAAGCCATGAGCGTCCCCCATTATCCGGCGGGTTCTCTGAATTAGACGGTCTCAAACACATATGCTTCAAATATCTCCTTACATCCTTATCGCCAATACCACCCCGAGTATCGCAGGCGGGCGGTTTCAGGCAAACAAAGTATCCTATCACAATTTGGTCATGTTCAGATATTATATCCTGCGCGGCACCCCCGGGGCGCTGCAATAATTTAAGTATGCCCGGCCGATGCCGCATAAATCAGACATTTTTTTGACGGATACCAGTTTCGGATATAGGCTTCCATTAACGGACCCCGCTGAGTTTCTCAGGATATGGCTACTAAAAAATAGCTTGTCGAAACGCAGTACATTTGTTAGATTGATTACAAACTAAAAATTAATAAGGAGGCAAGCTATGAGGAAGGGATTTCTGGTTGTACTGTGTTTGTTTGTTGCCGCTGTTTTTGTCATGCAGGCCGACATTGCTGATGCGAAGCAGAAGAAGATCGTGGTCAAGAACAACACAACCGCTTCGGCCAAAGTTTTCATCAACTTCGGCGCTGATTCGGGAATTACGAAGAGCAAAATGGGTTCTATATGCACGAGAGGGGCCAGCAATTTAAACTGCGGTTTTGATCTTGCCGCGGGAAAAGATGTAACAATACCTAATGACGGTTATCTCCCTGTCAATATGACCATAGCATTCAACAAGGACATTGGATGCGGTTCGACGAAGGCGGAACTCAACGTAAACAAGACGGGAAGTGCCGGCGATGCCGCGAATGTCAGCCTCGTTGACGGCTTCAACGAAAAAATAAAGATGGTATTCGAGAGAACAGGCGCCGCACCCGTCGTAATGGGCCCGCCCTGCGGAATCGCAGGCAATGAAAAGGTTTTCGGCGTGTATCCTTACGGATGCGACGGCTGTGCAGTAAGGAAAGCCCCCCAGTCAGCATGCGGCCCGTATCCTGCAGGAAACCAGGGATGCCATGCCGGTTCGGAATATAATCCTCAGATCCCGTGCCAGTACAATTTCAATCAGTCGACTGAAGCAAATGGCACATTGACGATCTCCCTGGAAGCGAAAGATGCGAAGTGCACACCAAAATAAATAACATTTCCAGACTGGATGGGGCGGGCCCGACGGTCCGCCCTTTTTTTTGCTGAAAGAAAAATAAATTGAAAGGCCCCGATGATGGGCTTTTATTTCTTCCCGTTGTTTTCTTCCTCCAAAATCGTCGCAAACGTAATTGTTTTATGCCCGAATTTCTCATTAAGCCCGTCTACGGCTTGAAGTAAGGCATTTTTCTTCCTTCGTTCTTTCTCGTCGAACAATGTCATCTGACCCCCTCCCTGATCTATTCCGGAGAGGGCAATCCCGAGGAGTCTGATGTGCTTGCGAGGCCGGACCTTATCGAGAAGCACGACAGAGGCCTTATAGATTTCGCTCGTATCATTCGTAGATACGGACAGGGTGGTTTGCCTGCTGAATGTCGTGAAATCGGCATAGCGTATCGTTACGGTCACCTTATTGCCGGTATGACCATAATGCCTTGCGCGATATCCGACCTTTTCGCTCAGGTTTAAAAGACACGCATACATCTCGTCGCGTTTCCATATATCCCGGGGAAGGGTGATGCTGTGGCTTATTGATTTTGGCGGCCCCGATCCCCTTTCAACAGACCGTTTCAGGGTGCCATTACCCATAGCATGCAGTTGCCGGCCAAAGATACCGAAACGCTCTGTAAGCACTGACGAAGGGGTACGGCCCAATTGCCCGGCGGTGGCAACACCCATATAGTTTAATTTTTTTACGGTCTGTGCACCGATGCCCCATAATTTTTTTATAGGCAGGTTCTCGAGTATTGCGGGGATTTCAGAATTTTCGATTAAGCGCAGCCCATCCGGTTTAGCGAGCTCGCTTGCCAGCTTCGCAATGAGGATGTTTGGTCCGATACCTACGGTGCAGGTCACGCCGAGTTTATTCCTGACCGTATCCTTAAGTGTCCGGGCCATCACTGCCGGATTTTCAAAGAGGTGATGGGACCGAGTCACATCGAGAAAAACCTCGTCAATCGAATACACTTCAATATCCGGCGTGAACTGCAGGCAGATCTCTTCCATTTGCCTGCATATATTCCTGTATTTCCGATGATCTGCGATAACGAAGATTATATCCGGGCAGTGTCTTTTGGCTTCGTCGGGAGTCATGGCGGTCTTGACGCCATATTCCCGCGCCTCATATGAGCAAGTTGCCAGGACCGTTCGTTCACCCGGGCCTATAACCGCTATCGGTTTAC
>CAIQJW010000300.1 GCA_903872255.1 uncultured delta proteobacterium
TATCTTATACGGTGTTAAAGTTTATGGCGCCGGTGTTTTCTGTTCGGGCGACCCCATCTCTGGTGGACCCAAAACCACTCGTCGGGGTACTGGCGGATTATATCCTCGAGAAATGCGTTGATCTTTCGCGTGTTCTTCTCGATCAACTCCTCGATATCCCCCCCTTCCCGTTCCATAACGATCGGTTCACCGCACATGATGGTATATCGCAGGAATCCTTTCCGGACAGGATAACAGGGGACAACGAGACATCCCGTTTTCATGCTGATCATTGCGGTGCCTTTCGATGTCGGGACCTTATGCCCGAAGAGATCGACGAAAACCCCGCGGGAGCGCTTTTCGCGATGGTCTCCGAGTATGGCGACAATGGCATTTCGTTTCAGGAGGCGCAGCACCTCTTTGGCCGTGTTTTCATTTACGATTATCGTGAGGCCTGTAGATTCGCGCAGGCGGTTGAGGAAGGCATTGAGGCGGGTGTGTTTTTTTAAGGGGCGTGCCAGCGCGACCACGGGTTGGTTAAGAAGCTTTGATGTAATGCCCATGATCTCCCAGTTCCCAAAATGGAAGGTAAGCGCTATGACCCCCCGTCCCGAACCCAAGGTCCGGGCAGCTATGTCCTCAGGCTCGAAGGAAAACCTTTGGGATACCTCTTCCTCGGGAATAAAAGGCGCCATAAGCAATTCGACCATGTTGGTCCCGAGGTTTTTGAAGCAGTTGCGGGCGATCCCGGCAGCCTGCCCGGGGGTGTGATCCGGGAAGGCACGTTGTATGTTGGATATGGCGACATTGCGCCGGTTCTTGAGGACGGCATATCCCACTGCGCCCAAGAAGCGCCCCGTGCCAAGCCGGGCTTTTTCCGGCAATGCCCGTAAGGCGCACTGCATTAATCTTATGAGGGCAATGAGGATGAGATCGATGATCACCCGTCCTGTTAGGGTTTTTCAGGCTTTATGGGAATTGCCTCTGAGGTGAGCATTATGGGAATTCCATCACGTATAGGATAGAGGAGGCCGCATTTAGCGCATGTAAATCCTTCCGGCGATACGGAAGGCGTGAGATCGCCTTTGCATTTAGGGCAACACAGGATATCGAGCAGATCCTGGCTGATAGTCATAATCTCTCCTTTCGATCAATCCGTATTTTCGCTGTCCTTCTTCATCGCCGGTTCAAGGATATCACCTAGAGTTGAAAATGCGCCGCCCGAATCATCACGAGCTTCGGATGCGGGTTTTGTCTCTCGCTTTCTCAACACTTTTGTGCTCAGCGCTATTCTCTTGTCTTTTTCATCGATATTGAGGATAGCCGCCTGTATCGTGTCATCAAGATTGAATACTTCGGATGGCTGTTTTCCCTGCAGTTCGTCCATCTCGGACACATGGATGAGACCTTCGACCCCTTCTTCAATCTCGACAAAAACGCCGAAATCAGTAATGCTGGTAATATGGCCTTCAACGACATCACCTACAGAATAACGGCCCGAGACTCCTTTCCAGGGGTCTTCCTTGAGGCGCTTTAAACTCAATGAGAACTTTTTCTGTGCTTTATCGATATTAAGAACAAGCGCATCGACGGTAATACCTTTTTTAAGCTGCTCCTGGGATGCTTGTTTTCTTCGCGACCATGACAGTTCGGACATATGTACGAGCCCGTCGATGCCGTTCCCGATACCTACGAACATCCCGAATTCGGTAAAATTCTTAACCTTGCCCTTTACTATGGAGCCGGGAGGATAATTAGCCTCAAGCTCGTCCCATGGATCAGGCGCCAATTGTTTCAGGCCGAGGGATATGCGTTTTTTATCGAGGTCGATCTTGAGGACAACAAGTTCAAGCGTATCTCCCTTATTGACCATCTTTGACGGATTTTTAAATTTCTTGTCCCAGCTCATTTCACTGACATGGAGAAGTCCTTCCAGGCCCTGTTCCAACTCAACGAATGCGCCGTATTCTACGATCCCGACAGCCTTGCCTTTTACTTTCGTTCCGGCAGGATATTTTTCATCTATCTTCAGCCACGGATCTGTTTTCAGCTGTTTCATGCCTATAGATACACGGCCTTTTTCCGTATCGATCCCGATGATCTTGACCTTTACTTCATCGCCGATCCTTAAATATTCCTTGGGATGCGTGATCTTTCCCCAGGTAATATCATTAATATGGAGAAAGCCGTCGACACCGCCGAGATCAACGAAGGCGCCGTAATCGGTTATGTTTCTGACAAAGCCGTATATGATCTGGCCATCTTTGACATTTTTCCAAAATTCCTGTTTCTTCCTGTCACGTTCCTCTTCGAGAAGGACGCGCCGCGACAGGATGATACTGCCCTTTCTCCGGTTAGATTTTATGACCTTGAATTTGAGGGAACGCCCGACAAACGATGCCGGGTTCTTGACCGGCTTTATATCGACCTGCGAAAGGGGAAGAAAGGCACTGATCCCCATATCTACTATAAATCCGCCCTTTACCTCCGAGACAATATGCCCTTCCAGGGGTGCCCCGTCTTCAAGTGACTTGTCTATCTTTTCCCATGTCTTTATTTCATCGACCCGTTTCTTCGAAAGCCTCAAAAGTCCTGACTCTTTCTCGCGGCCGACGATCATCACCTCTACCTCATCATCGACGCTTACAGGATGTTCACTGCCTTCACGCGGCGAAAATTCGTGGAGAGGCACTATGCCTTCCGATTTTAGACCGACATCGATGATAACAGAATCGCCCGCGATATTGATTACCTTTCCTGCCAGTATGGTGCCTTCCTGGAGGCTTTTCATCGACGTTTCGTATAATGTCTGCATGTCCTCCGGTGTGTTGTCTTTTGGTGTCGCGGTATCTGTCTCCCCCATCATCGTGTGCCCCCTAGAAATTTTTTACGCGCCCTTCAACAATATCTATGATAAGATCGGGTGTGGATGCTCCCCCCGTTAAGCCTATCCGTGATACATTCGTGAACCATTCGGGACGCAGGTCATCGACAGTTTCAATATGATAGGTATTTGGCTGGACTTTATGAACGACCTTGTAAAGCTTTGTGCAGTTTGAACTGTTCTTTCCCCCAACTACCAGCATCATGTCGACTTCGCCCGATAATTCTATAGCTTCGTTTTGTCGTATCTGGGTGCTTTCGCAAATCGTGTTGTATATCCTGAGTTCCTCCACTCCAGCGATAAGCTCTTTTACGATCGAAACGAATGTTCCTTTATCGAGGGTGGTCTGACTTACAACTCCCACCTTTTTGGCGGCTAATGTTGTTGGTTCTTGTAGTACGATACCATCGTTATCTAAATAACTCAAGACACTTTTGACCTCGGGATGGTTCCTGTCCCCAACGATTACAACCTGATAGCCGCCCTTCTCGAGGTTCTTCGCGTGCTTGCGCACACGCTTCACGAACGGGCATGTTGTATCTATCGATTTGAGCCCGCTCGATCGGATATATTCTTCTTCTTCTTTCTTTATTCCGTGGGTGCGGAATACGACCGTACCCTCTTTGACCTGATATACGTCATCGACGGGGATTATGCCCTTTTCCTTCAACAATTCTACCATCTGGGGATTATGGATGATGGGGCCTATGGTAAATACCTTGTCGCCGGTTTCCGCGGCTTTCAATACCATCTTTATCGCCCGTTTAACCCCGAAACAAAACCCGATATTCCTGGTCTTAATTACATTCATTTCTTCTGGCCGTCCCTGTCTTTTATATGGGCCAGGATGATCTTCAAGACCCCTTCGATATCCGTTCCCGTCGTATCGACAATAATTGCCTCATCCGGGATGACGAGCGGCGCCAATGCCCTCGTGGAATCATCCGCATCGCGTTTTTCCATCTCTTGCTTAACGATATCCAGTCCCGGCCCTGATCCTTTTGATGCCAGTTCGGAATATCGCCGGTGTGCCCGTTCATGGGGGCGCGCATCGAGATAAATTTTAATGTCAGCATCCGGAAAGACGACGCTTCCCGTGTCCCTTCCTTCGAGGACGGCATTCCTGCCTGTCGCCAGACTGCGCTGAACGGCGTTTGCATACTCGCGGACAGGCTTCTCCTGGGAAAGGGATGAGGCAAGAAGGGAAATATCAGGCTTGCGTATCTCTCCGGAAATATCCCTCCCGAAGAGGCTTACCCGCGTATCTTTTCCGAACTCGAACGTGAGGGGAAGATCACGAAGAAGTTCCTCGACCGAACCCCCGTCTTTTCGTGTTTTATAAGCATATGCTATGCCGCGGTAGATCGCGCCGGAATCAATGTAGGTATAGCCGGCAGTCGAAGCAAGGAGTTTTGCGATCGTGCTCTTACCGGCACCGCTTGGACCGTCAATAGTTATGATCTTGTTTTTTCTCAAAGTCACGTTGTTTCCTGCAGTCTTAAAAACCCTTAAGCCAAGTAATCAGTATATACCAAGTTATCGAAAAATTCA
>CAIQJW010000301.1 GCA_903872255.1 uncultured delta proteobacterium
AAGTGCCGGCTGCTGCCCTTTCCGGGTGAGATCGTAGAAATCACTGCAGGACATCATCTTTCCGTCCCGTATCCGGGAGGACGTACCTACGATGAAAGGCTTTTGATCAGCACTGTAATCACCGATCATCGTATCGATATCCTGTTTGATCCTTACCTTCTCAAGGGCTTGCCCCCGTTTCGGGTTATATGTTGCCCCGTAACCGTGTACCCAGTGATGGATCAATTTTTCCGCAATCTCCCTCTGTCTGGCGAGAGGTGACACAATATAGCACAGGTCTATACCAAAAGTCATGCAAGTTCTTGCCATATCATGTATTTCCAAGTTTGTAAGGCTCGTTGCCACAACATCTCCGCGTTTATCATAGACGGGGTAATGGATAACCCCTATGCTGACATTATTCAGGGATCTCCTCCAGTATCTCGCGCATGAAACGCCTGTCTTCTTCGCTCGCCTGAAAGCCCTCAAGAAGGTCCGAACGTTTAAGGAGTGTCTTGCGGATAGCTTCCTTGCGTCTCCATTTCCGTATCTCTTCATGGTTCCCCGAAAGCAGCATCGGGGGAACCGATGAATCCATAAATGTTTCCGGCCTCGTATACTGGGGATATTCCAGAAGCGGCTCCTTGAAGGTCTCCGAATGGATCGATGCGTCATTGCCGAGAACGCCCGGAATAAAACGCGAAACTGCATCGATCACAATGAGGGCCGGAAATTCACCCCCCGATGTAACGTAATCACCTACGGATATCTCTTCGTCTATATAGTCGAGGACCCGCTCGTCCACTCCTTCGTATCTTCCACACACAAGGCAGATATGTGCCGACCGGGCGAAACGCTCGGCCGTGAAATGATCGAACCTGCGCCCCTGCGGGGTCAGAAGCACAACCTTTACGCTGCCGCTCTTTTCTCTGACATGTTCTATGGCCCTTGAGATGGGCTCCACCTTCATGACCATCCCGGGACCGCCGCCATAGGGTGCATCGTCACATGACCGGTGCGGGTCGTCCGCAAAATCCCGGATATTTATGATATCGAAACTGACAAGGCCCTTATCGGCAGCCTTGCCAAGTATGCTCTCTTTAAGCGGCGACGCAAATATGCCGGGGAATAACGTGAGGATGGAAAACTTCATGCAAGCCCCTCGATATTGACCTCTACCTTCCCGTTTTCAATATCGATGGTACCGATGAATCCTTCCACCATAGGGATCATATACTCTTTCTCGCCTTTCACAACGAGGATGTCGCCGGCACCGGTATGCATCACCGATCGCACTTTTCCAAGCGGCGCGCCGTCGACATTTATAACATTGAGCCCGATCAACTGGTACTCGTAATATTCGTTATTATCTAATGGCCGGAGGTCTTCCTCCCGGACAAAAAGTTCTTTTGTCGCCAGGAAAGAGACCTCCTCAATTGTTGTAAGCCCACGAAATGAGAGATAGAAAAAATTCTTCCTGTATTTCGCCCCTTCCGGCTTGAACTCTATGTATTCATCGCCTTCAAGAGCAAACAACGAGGTGTGGTCGAAAAATTCTTCCTTCACCTCGTTGTAATAGTAAAACTTTACCTCACCCCGTATGCCGCTTGTCGACACCACGCGGCCGACAGGGATCCATTTCATTATTCAATGATCTCGAGGACCGCTCTCTTTTTGACCTTTGTAGAGGCCGCGCTTAATATCGTCCTCATGGCCCGAGCAGTTCTGCCTTGTTTCCCGATGACTTTCCCAAGGTCATCCTTGGCAACATTCAGCTCGATAACCGATGTTTTTTCCCCTTCAATCTCGGAGACCCTCACCGCATCAGGACTGTCCACTAATGCCTTCGCAATATACTCAATCAACTCTTTCAACATGATCCACCTCCGTACGGTTTTAGGAAAGCTCCTTCAGAACCCCCTCTCTCTTGAACAGACTCTCAACGGTCCTCGTGGGCCTTACGCCTTTTTCATACCATGTTTTGATCTTTTCTTTATCGAGGCTTATTTGAGCCGGGTTCTTCAACGGATCATAAAACCCGACCTTATCGATGAATCTCCCATCCCTGGGGGAACGCTCATCCGCCACGACAATGCGGTAAAATGGTTTCTTCTTTGCACCTAACCTCGACAATCTAAATTTTACAGCCAAAATCCCACCTCCTTATTTATTAAAAAGTTGTCTTTGGAGGCCCTTGGCGCCTCCCTTCGTAAACTTCTTCAGCAATTTTTTCGTTTCCATGTATTTTTTGAGGAGATCGTTCACATCCTGAACCTCAGTGCCGCTTCCCTTCGATATGCGCAACCGCCGGCTGCCGTCGATAATATTGGCTTTGGTCCGCTCCCTTGCGGTCATGGAATTAATGATCGCCTCCGTCTTCTTGATATCCTTTTCCGCCTCCGCAAAATTAATGGCGCCCTTCAACTTGCCCATTCCCGGGATCATGCCCATGATCGATTCCAATGAGCCCATTTTTTTCATCTGGCGTATCTGATCGCGGAAATCTTCAAGGGTGAATTCATCCTTGCGGAATTTGCGCTCCAGTTCCCGTGCCTGTTTTTCGTCGAAAATGTCCTGCGCTTTTTCGACGAGAGAAACCACATCGCCCATACCGAGTATGCGCGAGGCCATTCTGTCGGGAAAAAACGGCTCAAGTGCATCAAGCTTCTCGCCCATACCGATAAACTTGATCGGCTTACCGGTCACGGCCTTGATCGATATGGCCGCTCCGCCGCGGGTATCGCCATCAAGCTTTGTCAGGATGATGCCGTCTATGCCGAGCTTCTCGTTAAAAACCCCGGCTATGCTAACGGCATCCTGGCCTGTCATCGCGTCGAGCACGAGGAGTGTTTCCTTCGGATTGAGCGCTTTCTTTTGCTCGATAAGTTCATTGACCATGTTGTCATCGACGTGCAGTCGGCCCGCCGTATCGATAATCAGCGTATCGTAGCCATTGCGCATCGCGTAAATCTTTGCTTCCCTGCAGATCGTAATGGGGTCTTTTACGACATCCATCGTAAATGCCTCCACATTGATCTGCTTTCCGAGCGTGACAAGCTGCTCTATGGCCGCAGGCCGGTAAATATCGGAAGGCACCAAGAGGGGTTTACGCCCCATTTTCCGGATATGGATGGCAAGTTTTGCCGAGGTCGTCGTTTTGCCGGAGCCCTGCAAACCAATGAGCATGACGGGTACCGGGGGCGCGGCGGCTATATCGAGCGGCTTATTTGCGCTCCCGAGGACTTCCCGGAGCTCATCATAAACGATCTTGATAAGCTGTTGTCCCGGCGTTATGCTTGACAGCACATCTTCGCCCATGGCCTTTTCCCTGACTTTTTCAAGGAAATCCCTGGCCACCTTAAAATTGACATCAGCTTCCAGAAGCGCTACCCTTACCTCGCGCAGCGTGTCTTTGATGTTGTTTTCGGTAAGCTTACCGTATCCCCGAACCTTCTTGAAGGTCGATTCAAATCTTTCCTGTAATTTGTCAAACATAATTTATGTGGGTACATTCTAATGGAATTAGCCCGGATAGTCAATGTTAATTAGGGAGTTACCCACCAATGATTACATTGTATTACAACTACCCGGCCCCGATGAGGTATCTTTCCGGGTTCCGGCTTATCGCCTCGTCGATGCGGCGAGCATCTATCCCGAGCGTCTTGAGGCGCGCTGCCGCCCGGGTGATGGTCATCGAACCGCCGAGAAGCCTTCCCGTCTCGTCCGAGGGCGCTCCCGTCTCCTCCAATGATCCCCGGACCATGTCAGAGACTATTACGATCCGTTCGGGGTTCTTTGTCCTGAAAATAAATTCGATAAGCTTATCGGACAGATGGTACGGATCGGCGATCACTTCGACATATATATCCGGTTCCATGAGGGAAAAACCGGCAATTCCCGGTTCCCGGTGATGAAGACCGCGCATTGCGTTAAAAACATGTGTGACTCCGCGTGCGCCCGCCCTAAACCCGGCCTCGGCCTCGGCATATGTCGCATTGGAATGTCCCATGCTGACGATTATCCCCCTGTCCGACAAAAACCTGATCAATGCAAGCGATCCGTCAAGTTCGGGGGCCAGGGTAACCACCCTGACCATGTCCTCAAACCCGTCTACAAGCCTCATGTAGCTGTCGATCGCTGGCGCCTCGAACGAACTTTTGTCGAGCGCTCCGGCCATGTCAGGATTCAGAAAAGGACCCTCGAGATGGACGCCGAGAATTGCCGCAACCTCTCCCCCGACGCCCGATGCCGCCCCCTTGCGCTGGATCTGAATTGCTTTCTTTATGGCCGCCATATTGCGCCTCATAATACCCGCCGGGGAGGGGTAGACTGCCGGTATTATGCCTTCCACGCCTGACGCACCATGAAGCCGGGCCATCCCGAGAATATCGTCCGGGTCCCCGCCTCGCGTATCGTGCTGCCCAAAACCATGTGTATGAATGTCGATTATCCGCATAGCGTGAAACATCCCCTGATCACCAGCATGGACGGATTATAGCAGGTCTGTCGTGAAAATAGTAATAGGCGTTTCACAACGCACCGCTTCCTCCCACCCGCCGTCATCCCGCCCGTAGACCTCTCTGTGTCGGAATGCACCCCACCGGTAAACCGGGGTGACGGCGGGTGGGTAATTGCGGCATGGTCTCCGAGTGGGGGTGACGGTCCAAGTAGGGTATTGCGTTCGTTTTTGTGTTAGAATAACGGACTATGTGTGCACATATATCACTCGGGAAATGGACTGAAGACGAAATAAATATACTGCTCGCCACGGCATCCCGGCTCGACGATGTCGGGGAACAGATACAATATATTTCGGGGAAATTCCTGGAGATTCCCTACCGGGAATCAACACTCATCGGGGGCGCGGCGATTGATGAAGAACTCGTCGTTAATTTTTCGGGTATCGACTGCTTCACATTTCTCGACTATGTCGAGGCGCTTCGCCTGTCTTCTTCGTTCACGGTCTTCCTCAAAAAACTTAAACAAATACGATACAGAACGGGTATCGTATCCTATGAGACGCGTAATCATTTCTTTACGGACTGGCGCGAATTTAACGGCGGGTCCATAAAGGAGATTACGCGGGCGATCGGCTGCGAAAGGACCCGGAACTGTTTAAAATCCCTCAACCTCAGATCGGACGGCACGCTTTTTCTCGATGGCATCCCGGTCGAATCGCGGTCGATAGATTTCATTCCAAGCGCCCTTATCGACGATCACGTCCTGTCTGCCTTGAATACGGGGGATTATATAGGGATATATACCGAAACGGACGGTCTCGATGTCTCACATGTGGGAATAGCAATAAAACATGACGACGGGGTATACCTGCGCCATGCCTCATCAGCGGCATCGTGCAACAAGGTAACCGATAGATTGTTTATGAATTACACAAAAGAAAAACCCGGCATCGTGGTGTTAAGACCTCAGTCATTCCACTTCGAGATCTTCCGCGGCGAGATATAACCTCAAGAATTTATTGGAGGGCCCGGGTAACCGGGCCCTTTTATTCAAGGTTTTATGATTTTGTTACGTTTGCCGCCTGAAGCCCCTTGGGACCTTTGACGACATCAAAATTGACTTCCTGGCCTTCCGCAAGGGTTTTGAAACCGGAGTCCTGGATCGCTGAATAATGAACGAAAACGTCCACGCCGTCATCCTGAGTTATAAAACCAAAACCTTTGGACTCATTAAACCACTTCACAGTTCCTTTTGCCATCTTACTAAAGTCCTCCTTAAAATATTTTTGAAGATAACGGAACTGCGTCGTGGATGTTGATGTACGTAGGCACTTCATCACTACTGACAGCGACTTCCGAAACTTCGCTGTCAGTATCCCACAGTATCAAAAACCTGTCAATTAAATTTATGAAAATACTTTAATAAATCTTTACCAAAAATGAAGTCCCTGAAAGATAAGGCGAAAACGGGCTGCTATGCGTTCTTGTCGAGCAGAATAATATCCTTTTTCAGATACAATAAAAGCGCCATCCCCGGTAATGCGGCTATCACCGTGAACAGGAAAAAGACGGCCCATCCGACATAGGTCACGATGTAACCCGACGTCGGGGATATCACGACACGCCCCAGGACTGCGAGTGACGACAGGAGGGCAAACTGGGTCGCCGTGAACCGTTTATTGCACAGCGCCATGACAAAAGCCACGAAGGCCGTCGAACCCATTCCCCCGGTAACATTCTCAAAAGCGACCGCAACGATGGCTGCGGTATAGCTCTTTCCGATAACAGCCAGCACCATAAAAGAAAAGTTCGATACCGTCTGGAGGATACCGAAATACCACAAAGAGCGGAAAAGGCCCATTTTGGCCATCAGGGCCCCGCCAAAAAGAGCCCCGACAATTGTCGCGATGATCCCTATCAATTTATTAATGACCGCCAGTTCGCTTAAAGAGAAATGCACGCCGCGGATGAGGAATGCTGTCGTCAAAGCCCCGGCGTACGCGTCGCCAAGCTTGTAAAGAATAATGAAAAGCATTATTACGATAGCCGATTTGCGCGAAAAAAAATCTTTTAAAGGGCCCCAGACCGCCTCGCTCATGCTCCGGGGCGGAACGATCGCGCCCTCCGGTTCGCGGCCTGCGAAAGAACCCAGCATGCCGAGGATCATGAGGCACGCCATAAAAATATATGTTTTCTGCCACCCTATCCTGTCGGCCATCATTAGGGCGATGGCGCCCGCAACGAGAAACGCTATCCTGTAGCCAAATATAAAAACGGCAACTCCGGTGCCCCTCTCATGTGCCGGCAGGACATCCGTCCGGTAAGCATCGACAACGATATCCTGAGAAGCGGAAAAAAATGCGACACACAGGGCGATCATGCCGAGCGCAAAGGGCATGTTCCCGGGTGACATGAAGCCCATAACGGCAATGCCGGCAAGGAGAAGGATCTGTGTGCAGACGATCCAGCCCCTCCGCCTGCCGAGAAATGGCGGGACAAACCTGTCCATGAAAGGCGACCAGAGAAACTTCAAGGTATAGGGAAGGCCGACGATGGAAAAAATACCGATCATCTTTATGTCAATACCTGCCGTGGTCAGCCATGCCTGAAGCGTGCCTGACGTCAACGGCAATGGCAGGCCCGAGGCAAAGCCAAGAACGACCATGATGATCATGCGGTAACTGGCAAAGGCCTGCACGTAGGGCGACCCCTTGATCTTCGATAAAACTCCTGCCTGCATATCTGTCTTCTTCATTATTCTCTTCCGGGATTTATTCTAAAGTCGGGAAGTGATTTTTATACCGGGCCAAAAGGCCAGCGTCATTTCCGGTTTCCCGCTGTTACCGTCCTTTTTCCAGGAGCTCGATCAAAAACCTGTTGGGCAAAAGGAAAAAAGATATTTTAGTGGTACCTTCGCATGTACGGCTCAAGTTCTCATCGTATGCCGGGCACAGAGCCGGGGAAGAAACCATTTTGAAACCCATTTTTTCCAGTTCCTCCGAGGCCTTTTCTATGTTGTCCACTTCGAAACATAGATGGTGCAGACCTCCTCCGGTCTTTTCCAGGAAATTAGAAACAACGGACGCCTCGCCGATCGGCTCGAGCACCTCGAGGTAAACGTCGTCATTCACGCCGATGGGGACGAACGAAGCATTGACATTATTGTTATGATCCGGCACCGGACGGGTCAATGCGCCAAATCCTATTGCCTTCAGAACTTGCGCAAGATCGTCGATCTTCTTGACGACAAAACCGATATGGTCGAGCTTCAATTGTTCCGTCCTTAAGGATTTATATTACCCGACACGGGCCGTGATTACCACAGGAAAAATAACATGGATCAGAAAGTACAACGACCGCTTAAGGCGGCCCGCTGTACTTTCCCAAGATATGCCTCTTTTCAGATAGTTGCTGAGTTTCTCCTGACCGCCCTGCCCTCTTCATCTATCATTTCCATCTTGAGCAAGCGGAATGTCGTAACGTTAAAATCCTGGGCCGCACATACGGGAAGGTTGTTCGAATTAAGAAACCAGTCTCCAGATTTCGGTTTTTTTACTTCGCCTGTAACGATAAATCTTATTTCCCTCACCATTTTATTTGCCTCCTTTTTTGTACGCCAGGTGCATCACTTCCCGAAGTGCCCCGCATCCTGAAAAGATAGAAGCAAATTCTTTGCTTCGAAAAACCGTTTTCTCACCTCCGAGGCCAGGACCGCACACGCATGTGGCGAACTTTTGGTCTCATCGGTTCCGCTAATTCTCTGGAAATTCATCATCATCCGCCTCTTTACTATGGACAGTATACTTGGAAAAAGTTCCGTCTGAAATGATTCGAGTCACAGTCAAAGAAAAAAAATTGGGAGCTAAATCACAGTTTCGCCTTTTATGACAGTTACCACTTCGCCGAAAAGATCGACCCGTTCCCCTTGAACATCCAGGAATCGACCTTGGGATGCGTCAGTATGCAAACCCCTGCCCGATTCCCCTCAAAGGGGCCTGTGTCGCAATTCCATTTCCACATCCAAATCGGGCATATTATACCTACCGGCATAAAACCCCGCCTTCATCCCGGGCCTGGAGACTGTGTCGTGATCCGCCGCCCATCGTCATTCCCCACCCCGCCGTCTCTGCGAATGGATCGTATCGTCATTCCCCACCCCGCCGTCATTCACCACCTCGCCGTCATTCACCCCCTCGCCGTCATTCACCCCCTCGCCGTCACCCCGGTTTACCGGGGTCCAGTGTCTTTGTCTTTGCCTTTGTCTTTGTCTTTGCCTTTGCCTTTGTCTTTGTCTCTTCGTCTTCTTTTACAATGCGTTTAACTTCAGGTTTCCGTATACGTCTTTTCAGGTCGGATGACACAGCGTAGATAGGGTTCCATTTCCTTTACCGGCAGGGATATACACGCAGGGTTGTTTGTTCATGTTCTGGCTTTTTGGAACTGTAAGTGGTTAATAAGAAAAAGAAAAGACACTGGATCCCGGTAAACCGGGATGACGGCGAGGGGGGGG
>CAIQJW010000302.1 GCA_903872255.1 uncultured delta proteobacterium
ACCGCCCATTAGGACGGCTTGATTCGGCAGGATTATGGCCAGAGATCTTTTTGGGGTTTCTCCCACGCATCGGATAGCTTTCACCACCCAAGGCACCGCAGCTCTCTGTGCTCGGTTGCCGAACCCTTTCGGGTTACTCCTAATGCTTGTTATAGTTTATCATATCACGAGAAAATGACAACAGTATGTCAGGGTGAAATTAAATCCAGAAGTGAATCATGAGATCAGGTCTTACAATCATATATTTATGAAAACCAGCCTTAAAGCAATAACGTGTGGACCTGCATCAGGCTAGGCCTCCAACAACC
The DNA here is from genome assembly GCA_903872255.1 of uncultured delta proteobacterium. GTDB lineage: Bacteria > Desulfobacterota > Syntrophorhabdia > Syntrophorhabdales > Syntrophorhabdaceae > Delta-02. The sequence goes on from CAIQJW010000302.1 coordinate 309, forward strand.
TTCTTTGAAGCAAGGACTGCATATCGCGCCTGCCGTCAATTACTACGAGAACATATACTCTCTTTCCCGCAATCCGATAGATCATGCGATACGGCTTAAAAAAGACTTCCCTGTAATCACGGATACCTAAATTTCGTAACTCGTTTGGATAAGAACCCCGTTCGGGGGCCGTCGACAGGCTGCCAAACACCTTTTCGATTTTACTCAGCACGTATCCAGCTTTTTCCGGGGAATCATGTTCGCTTATATAACCGACGATCTCTTCGAGATCGCTGGACGCAGAACTGGTCAGGAATACCTCGAACGATCTCATGTATTCTTTTGTTTGTCGCGCAGACGCCTGATGACATCATCGGCGGCCTCGGTCTTCCCGTCGTCAACCTGTTTATTGCCAAGTGCCAGTATCTTCAAGAGGGCCATCGTTTCCATCGTCTGCTCATAGCTTTCTATATCTTGTATAATAGCCTTTGCCGTTCCATTCTGGGTAATGATGAGCGGTTCCTTTTGTCCCCCTATATCTCTGACTATCTCGGATGCATGGGCCTTTAAATAACTGATGGGTTTTATGCGGCTGGATAATTTCATAGTCACCTCGCTGCCTCAACCTGACCGATTATAGTCCGAATATAGGTCAATGTCAATCAAGGGGCGCGCGAGGAGATAATAATAATTGCATCCCCTGAAATTTCAGCGGAGGTTGGTATATCTGGTATAGCTTTTGATAATATACAAAACATCGGTAAATTATGGAGTTTGAATATGTGGATTACATCAAATCTCACAAATGCAGGGCATACGAGGCTGGAGTTCACATATTCCCGGGAAAAAGACTATCTGTTCCGAAGTTATTTAGTTATTTACGGTCGTCCCTCTATTTCCTCTTACTCCAAGCGTGATCTTAATAGCCGAACAGCTTCTTCTGTATTCAGCCTGGCCGGGTCAACTTTAATCCCAACTCTCGGAAGGTCCAGTCTGTCCGCATCCCAACATGTCTGAATTGATATGTCATCACTTCTCGAATCTGCTTTGTCATGGAAACGACAGGCGAAGATCAATTGCTCCAACTGCTTCCCGGAAATGTCCAGCACCCCTTTAAAGAACAATTCCTGCACAAATGCGGCCGCTCTTTCGCCGTGGCCATCGTCGTCGGACTCATCAAGCCTTTTCGAGTCGTGCAGATAGGAAAACAGATATACCACTGTCAGATCGGCCCCGTTATTCTTTCCAATCGCTTGCCCAAAATCCCAGACACGGTCCCAGTGGCTTTTCCCATGAACAGAATCCAAACCCAGTTTGAAGTCGTTTTCTATCAGACTCAAAATATCCACAGGTTGTTGTACCCCCATCCTTCCGCATTAATAACTGACATTATTATTCCTGATTTCCGCTGCGAAAGCAAAACCCCACTGAAACGCGAGGCCAGGTCCGGCAATACCACATTTCAGGATTTCTGAATCGGTCCAAATATCGTGTTCCTATCCCCGGCATAACGCCGAATCGCATGGCAAGATGTCGCAATGCAAGGCTTGGCACTACATTTTCTCTAGAAAAAGGTTATCTGTTCTGAGTTATTTAGTTATTTACGGTCGTCCCTATATTATATAGGGGAACAATTTCTTAACAGCCCTATTGCCCAAAAGGTCGTTGAAGATCTTATAGTTGCCGTTTTCTTTTCTAATCCTCCCTGCAGGTATGGCAGGGCTGATCCGGAAGGACGCGGCAAAACCACGAATATCGCGCGTTGAAGAGTCGCGGCCCATGTTGGCCCTTTTCCACAGATCAGGTGGTATCAGCGCTTCTGTTGCCCACTTGTCTGCGTCATTTTCGTATCTGTCCAATTCCGTCTCATCGAGATCATCGAAAAACGCAATCGATTCCTCCCCGTCAAAATGAAGTCCTACGTGAGCCAGTTCATGGCAGAGCGTAAACCAGAAGTTGTCGAGCCGATCATAGCGAAGCGTCATCGCTATTACCGGCGAACCGTCCGGAAGCTTTACCGCTGCTCCATCGAGATTGGTGTGCGGAAGATGCTGTTCTACTACAAAATGGATCCCATTCTTGAGGAGGTATTCCCGGGCCAGGAGGGGACCGTTATCGAGATAACTTAACTTCGCAAGATCCCGCGCAAAATCTATCGAAACAGTGCCGGATCTGTACGCCGGTATGGCCTGTCCCCTGGCAAGCAAAGAAATACGTACGCGCCACGCCGCCAGGGCGTACCTATCGCAATCGCTGCCGGCCCTCAGGTGCTGGCGAAGAAGGGCAGGCTGCAAAACATCCGCACCAAGCGGTTTCGCCCATTGCCTGATAATCTCCTCCTCCCGGCCTTTCGCCTCGGCTGCCTTTCCCGGAAAATCCAGCCATTTCCTTTTGATCATCTCGGAAAAAGGGAACCGGCGCCAGTCAATTCGCTCAGATATCTCCGGTACCTTCTTATCGGTCTCCATGAGAAGCACATCCGCAGGAATCCCCAATCCCTCGTGGAGCTTGCGTATCATGGTAATGCTAAGAGGCCTGCGGCGGGACAACACTTCCGAAACCTTACTGCGGCTGCCGATAAACGGGATCAGGTCTGCCTGCTTGAGACCCGCCTGTTCCATGCGAAACTTGATCGCCTCAACAGGGTCAGGAAGACCAATCGAATGCGTCTTTTCCTCATAGAGTTCAACAAGTGTCGACAACAATTCCAATTCCTCCCCTTCCGGGGTCCCGGGTCTGGCATCCATAAGTTCGTTAATCCTTGACAGGGCTGCATCATATTCTTTTTCATTCTTAATGACCTTTGGTATCATCATATCACCCCGGCATTTATTCCATCGTATTCTTTATGTGTGCCGATGAATCGAACGAGGACTATCGCCGCCTGATAATTCACTTTCACGACCAGCCTGTACTTGTTCCCGCAAATATTGAAAACCGCCCTGTTATCTCCTAATAGACTGGCACTCCTATAATAAGCCTTAATGTCCGCCGGGCCTTGCCAGCTCGCATTCTCTGTCTCTGCGAACCATGCCTTGAGGGACCCCTCAGCATCGGGATGTTTACTCCAGAATTCACGCAAGGTTCTTTTTGCAATGACCCTCATTTTCCGTCTCTAATAATAATATGTTCCCAATATGTTGTCAACTACTATTATTCCCATAATGGGAACTTTACGTCGCGTTGGGGTCAAATCTTTATCGTTGAACAGGGTATCGGACTCGGCGGCGCTCTCCTGGCCAACGCCCTCGGACGCGTGATACAGTCCGAAATTGCCGCCTTTGCGATGATAGTTGATGCCAAAGATTACAGGGCAAGTGCCTTCTATCGACACCACGGCTTCATCGAAACAACAAACGAGCCTCTGACCTTGTTCCTGCCGCTTGCCGCCGTCAATCTAAAATAACCCCTGGTGGGTCAGTTTTAGGTTATCACAACCAGTTGTCGAACGGAGAGAGTGGGTTGTCTTGGAAAGAGGCTATCTGTTCTGAGTTATTTATTTACGGTCGTCCTTCTACGTTACCGGAGGACTGGCAGATTCCACTTTGAAGTGGAATTCACCCTACGAAGACTTATTAAATGTTTCTTGCATTTCCTTTAATAACGAGATAACATATGAAAGAAATTTTAATAAGGAGCGGCACGCCGTGAAACGCGGACCAACAGGTAAATATATCGTTACTTCAACAGCTGGAAATGAGCCGGTCAGGGCTTTCCTGCCCCAACCCCTTCCTCCTGACCCTCCCCTGTTGGTCGATGATGTTATGCGAGACACACTTGATCGGGCGCTCCTGGCCCTCGGCCGCCTGGACGGTGTTACAGCCCTCCTCCCTGATACCCGGCTATTCCTTTATATGTACGTGCGAAAAGAAGCCGTGCTGTCATCCCAAATAGAGGGTACCCAGTCTTCTCTTTCAGACCTTCTGCTGTTCGAGATCGAGGAGGCGCCAGGCGTTCCACTGAATGATGTCATGGAGGTCTCAAGCTATGTCGCAGCTCTCGAGCATGGCCTCTCCCGTTGCCAGGAAGGCTTCCCGTTGTCAAATCGACTGATAAGGGAAATTCATGAAGTCCTGCTTCGAGATGGCCGGGGCAGTCAAAAATCACCGGGGGAATTTAGGCGGTCGCAGAACTGGATCGGGGGAACCAGGCCGGGAAACGCTGTCTTCGTGCCGCCGCCTCCCGACAGGGTGGCGGAGTCGATGTCCGCCCTTGAGCTATTCCTTCATGACAAACCCGAAAGATCTCCCCTTCTCATCAAGGCAGCTCTTGCCCACGCTCAGTTCGAGACCATCCACCCCTTTCTCGATGGAAACGGGAGGGTCGGGAGACTCCTCGTACCCCTCCTGCTATGCATCGAGGGCGTATTGACCGAGCCCGTGTTCTACCTCAGTCTGTATTTCAAATCCCACCGGGCCAGATACTACGAGCTCTTGAACGCAATACGAACCGAAGGGGATTGGGAGGCATGGGTCCAATTCTTTTTGGAAGGCGTACGCGAGATGTCGGAGAGCGCCGTCAGCACCGCCCGCCGTCTGGCGGACATGGTGGAGCACGACCGCGCACGTATACAAAAGCTCGGCCGCGTGTCAGGATCTGCTCTTCAGATACATCAATCCCTTCAGAGGAGGCCTCTCTCCACACTCGCATCGCTTGTAAGGGAAACCCGTCTTACGATGCCGACCGTCACAAAGGCCGTCAAGGCCCTCGAAGAGGCAGGTATCGTTACCGAAATTACCGGCCGCCGCCGGGGCAGGATTTACAACTATCGAGAGTATATGGATATCATGAGCGAGGGGACCCGGTTGACGGACGTTTAGCCCGCCAATCTGTCGCGTTGGGGTCAAATCTTTATCGTTGAATATGAAGCGCTGTCCACGCCAATCTTCTTTGTTTCTTTTTCGCCGGAATAAAATGTCCCGTTATTACCATTGTTATCAGGTGTCGCTCTCTCCATCATCTTCGGGTTCGGACTCCCGGGAAGAATCTCTTCAATAATTAAATAAATGCTGGTTCAAATCCCAATTTTAGTTCTTGAAGAGCATCCCTTTTGTTCCTTTAATCCCGAACCCTGTTCATCTCCACAATCCGGTAAACCTCTTTTCGATGAATGATCCCGAGTATCAATATTTCGATGCCTCGAACGAGATAAACGACACGGTAGTCACCGACACGGAGTTTCCAGTAGCCTTTCAGTGTTCTTGTGAGGGGTTCGCCGTATTCCTGCGGCGCCGTGAGGAGTCTTGTTTCTATGGCCTGTTTGATCCTGCCGGCAGTTCTTCTGTCAAGTTTCGGGATGTCCTCGGTTTTCACTGATGGATGGTACTTGAGGGTGTAATTCACCTCAACCCCAGACATCCTCGTGCGTGTCCGCTTTTTTTGCGTCAAAACTCTTTTCTCTGCGCTCGGCAAACGCGGCGAGGGTCAGGTCTTCGCGAAGTTCGATCGCTTCCCTCACCAGGTCCCTCACTACCATGGACTTCGACAAGCCCTGTCTTTTAGCTATCTCATCCACCGCAGCATACAGTGTTTTCTCCAAAACCACATTTACCCGTGCATTTTTCGTCGGCATGGCAACTCCTTTCGCCGATAAGTGTAACACTTATGATACACCTCGTCAAGCCGGGGAAACAACTTGTTTTCTTGGGATGTCCCCCCGAGGCCCACTAATCTCCCCAATGATACACCCGGCGTTGCTTATTCGGAATGAGCATGATAAAAGAATGTTGGTACGATGAACGAGGAGATCAAGGTTTTCATCACGAACCGCGAAACGACGTGCTCCGAATGTGGAGAAGATCTCGGCTTTCATCCATGGATCACGCTCTACCGCGACAAAGGCGCCCTGTGTCTCACATGCGCCGACCTGGACCACCTCTTGTTCCTCCGATCGGGAGACGCCGCCCTCACACGCAGGGCGAAGGCAAAATCAAAACTCTACGCGGTCGTCCTCAAATGGTCCCGGGCCCGCAAACGATACGAGAGACAGGGACTCCTCGTTGAGGAAGAAGCCATCGAACAGGCGGAAACGGAATGCCTCGCCGATGCCGCCCTCCGGGAGGCGCGAAGGCTCAGAGAGGCCGAGCGGCGGGAGAAGCTCGACAAGGTGTACATCAAGGAATATACCGCAAACCTCCGCCGACTCTTCCCCGGCATGCCATCCGGCGTCGAGGTGAAGATCGCCGAGCATGCATGCCTCAAGTACAGCGGAAGGGTCGGCCGTTCGGAAATGGCCAAACAATTCGACACAGATGCCCTGACCCTATCTGTTATAGCCCACATCCGCCACGTCAAAACAAACTACGACAGCCTCCTCATGCACGGCTACGACCGGTGGAATGCCCGGGATGAGGTCAGGGATAAAATTGACGATATCCTGGAGAAATGGCGGGGGCAGCGTTGAAACATCCCGACGACAAAACCTCCCCAACGGAAAAGATCGGCCGCAACGACCCGTGCCCCTGCGGCAGCGGCAAGAAGTAACACACTGTTGTTACGGAAAACAGGAGATTTGAGGGACGTCACTCTGTTCCCCCTGTCGGCAATCTGGAGAAATATCTTGCCATCTATCGCTATAATCGGTTATAAATATTACCAGTTATACTAGTAAATCGGAAAGATACATGGCCGGAGGTCCCGTGATGATTGAAAGGCTTAAAGAAATAATTCTCGATTTTCAAGAAATTGACCCGCCCACGGGCGTGCCCAGAAGAATTGCCGTCTCGCCGGTGTCGGGCAAAGCCACGATTTGTATCGGCGTACGCCGAAGCGGCAAATCGACCTTCATGTTCCAACTGATGAAGAAGCTTCGGGACTCGGGTATTTCCCGCCGGAACATCCTCTATCTCAATTTTTTCGATGACCGCTTGCACAGCTTGCAGCATGACAATCTGGGCGTGATCCTGGAAGCCTACTTTTCCCTCTATCCGGAAAAGAAGAATTCCGAGACAGTCTACTGTTTTTTTGATGAGATTCAAGCAGTGAAGGGTTGGGAACCTTTCGTCGACCGATTGATGCGCACCGAAAACAGCGAGGTGTACATCACCGGATCATCGGCCCTGATGCTCTCACGCGAGATCGCAACTCAGATGCGGGGCAGAGCGCTCTCCTGGGAAATGTTCCCATTCACCTTTCGGGAGTTTCTCGACTACAAGGGGGTCGAAAGCAAAGGCCCGTTCTCGACCAAAAAACGTCTAACGATCCAGAAGATGTTCAACGAATACTGGGAGACCGGCGGCTTTCCTGAGGTCGCCGGACTTGACCGCATGCTGCGGATCAAGACGCACCAGGAATATTTCAATGCTATGCTTTTTCGGGACCTCATCGAGCGTCACGACATATCCCATCCTAAGGCGGTTGCAGATCTGGCGCATTGGCTGGTGGATAATACCGGTTCCCTTTATTCCATAAATAGCCTCACCGGCTATTTGAAATCTCTGGGTCACAAGGCTCCGAAATCGGCCGTGTCCGATTATCTGGAATGGTTCGAAGACGCCTACGCGCTGTTCACGGTGCGCATTTTCGACGCTTCGCTTACCCGGGCCAATGTCAACCCTAAAAAGATCTACTGTATCGATCATTCACTGGTAATGTCGATCAATTCGGGCATTCTGGTCAATTCCGGCCATTTGCTGGAAAACCTGATATTCACCGCGATGCGCCGGGTTACACCTGATATTTCCTATTACAGGACTAAGACTGGCCGGGAGGTTGATTTCGTCGCCGGGAGACAGGGGGAACCCCGTATGCTCGTTCAGGTCTGTGAGTCGATGGCGGATCCGCAAACCCGCAAGCGGGAAGTCGGCGCGATGGCCGACGCGATGGCCGAACTGAAACTCTCGCAGGGCACTATTGTGACCCGCACCGAAGAAGAACTGATGCAGGTCAAATCGGGAAAGATCGACGTGGTACCTGCCTGGCGCTTTCTGCTCAACGTAGCATAATAGCGAACATGGGCAACAGGTGAGCCAAAGCACTTCCATTATCTTTCTCACGGGCAATCTCCTTTTCGCCATAGACGACTCCTCACGCTGGTTTTTTTCGAGAGCCGTTACGGCCTACCGCAAAATTATCCAGGGTCGCTTTTTGGCTGACAGGGTGTCTGGATTAGACCGTAATTGGTGGCCGGATTGGAACGGAATATGCAGAAATTGCAGGGCGGCTCGGAATAAGCAACTCAAGGGTATCCAGGATAATCTCGAGAAGAAGGTCATCGAATTCAACTACGTCCCTTTAGTGTCCGGAAATTATCAGGAAACTGCCGCGTTATCCTTCAGTCCCCGCAGCCAGGATGGGACGCCTCGCGGTCGACCGTGAATTTCAGCATATCGGACTCGGCGGCGCTCTCTTGGCCGATGCCCTCGGACGCGTGATACAGTCCGAAATTGCCGCCTTTGCGATGATAGTTGATGCCAAAGATGACAAGGCAGGCGCCTTCTACCGACACCACGGCTTCATCGAAACAACAAACGAGCCTCTGACCTTGCTCCTGCCGCTTGCCGCCGTCAATCGAAAATAACCCCCGGCGGGTCGTGTTGTCGGCAAACATTTTTCCTACAGGCGGGTCAGTTTTAGGTTATCACAACCGGTTGTAGAACGGAGGGAGGATCGCCCAGGAAAAGGCTATCTGTTCTGAGTTATTTAGTTATTTACGGTCATCCCTATACTTCCCCCAAATCTTCTACCCCCCCATTTCCATCTCTTGAAAGAAAGACCGGCAATATAGCAGTTGTCATATATAGTATCAGGGGAATCCAGGGACGTTCTCATAATCCCCCCGCCGTGGGGTATGCTGTGAAACGAGGAGAGATGATTGCCCGGGGAAAGGTTACCTGTCCTGAGTTATTTACTTATTTACGGTCGTCCCTCTCTTTTCCCTAAAATGGCCTCAGTGGGTCATATTTCCGTAATTATTTGCCCTTTAGATGGCTAAGTTTTTTGGTTATCGAAACCAGCTGTCGAACGGAGAGAGAGGATTGCCGTTGGAAAAAGGCTATCTGTTCTGAGTTATTTGGTTATTTACGATCGTCCCTTCATTTTCCGCCGTCTTTTATCTCTGAAATCTGTTTTTTCATCCATGATTTACGTTGAATGGTTGCCTCCTTGCTGATGTGGTTGTATAAATCATTCCACTTATCGCGAAGTTGTGACCTATCAAAATCCATAACCCGCTCGTCGGGAATTAACATTCCATTAAAGTGAAAAACGATTATTTGCTGTCCATTTGAAATGAGGTAACAAGCCGGCAACAGCTCCGATGCATAAGATTTGGCCTGACGAACATGGTCATCACTGATGCCTTTCTCACTTTTCTTAGCTTCAACTACTAAGAGCGCATTTCCTTTTGCTCTGCTCGTCCCGTTGAACAAAGCAAAATCGGCTTCAGTCACAGTTCTTTGTGTTCCTTTAAACATTGGAACCGGATAACCAATGGCAATATCATCATAGTCGTACCCTAACTTTTCCAATAATGGAGCAATAAAATAGGCTTCCACTTCTCGCTCAGTTTCAAAAACACGGGTTTCCATCATTTCGAACCAGTCCAAAAGCGGCCATTTGGAAGGACTTATAGTTTCTGATGACACTTCCGGCTTCGGCAATAATGTTGGAGTAAGTATAATCCAATCTACGGCACCTTCTTCACCAAATGTCGCCCCAGATTTTACTGAGATTTTGAGTCTTTGATTATCAAGAATAGCCGTAATTTTTTCGACAACCGTCGCTTTGCGAGCTTTAACGTCGAAAAGCCCCCAAAATGTAGAGCTTTTTAATCGCTTTTGCTTATCCTTCGTTTGCATTACAGATTGATACATCTCAAGCGCAACATCACTATGACTTTTCTTAGCCATTTTTAATCCCCCACATTTTGTCATTAAACATAAATGATGTCTCCAATTTGTGATATTGTCAATAATTGGAGCCAGATTGTTACCGAAAGAGATTGTCGTTACCTGATAAGAGGTGTATGTACCATCATAACCTACGGTGATATGCTTGGTCTCGCTCTGTGCGAGCGGTCGGGGACATCCTGTAGACCTCCTTTGATTTTTTATCCGTCTTTTTTCGCCTTACAACAAGGGTTCCCATCTCTCGCAACCCGTCTGCATAGCAGTTATTTCTGTTGCTTCCACAATGCAGCCAAAGAGCGCGTCTTGCCAACTCGTTGTCAAGGGTGGAGCAGACCCCATGATTTTTGCGGCTTCGGTATTAAAACGTATGCC
>CAIQJW010000303.1 GCA_903872255.1 uncultured delta proteobacterium
ATGGTCGAGGGAGCATGCCCTCGATACCGCCGATATTCTCAACAAAATAGATCCCGATTTTATACGGTTCAGGACATTAAAGGTCCTGAAGACCATGCCGCTTTATCAGAAATTGGAGGATGCCGAATTTTTCCTTCCCGACGAAGAAGACATTCTGAGAGAGGAGCGCCTCCTTATCGAAAACCTCGAAGGTATTACGAGTTATGTAAAAAGCGACCATATTCTCAACCTGCTTGAAGAGATCGACGGCAGACTGCCCTCCGATAAAAAGAAATTTCTCGCCACAATAGACCGCTATTTCAGCCTGCCCGAGGAAAAAAGGCTTGTGTTCAGGTTCGGCAGGCGCTCAGGTATTTACCGCAGGCTCGATGAATTAAGCGACGAACTGACCTCTTTCCGCATAAAAAAATCAATCCGCGAAATGGAAGAAAAAGAACCCGGCAGCGTCGAGAGGGCCATTTCGCTTCTGTTGGAAAATTACATCTAAAAACGCAACGTAGAACTATTTATTCTCGAAGTATTCCTCTATCGCTCGCACAAGCTCCGGTATATCCGAGCGCTTTGCCTCGATATCAACCTTGATTCCGGCTTTCACCAGCGTTTCGGTCGTTATGGGGCCGATCGATGCAATGATCCTGTCCTTCAATATTTTTTTTCCGTACAGCATAATGAAATTATCTGCCGTCGATGAACTTGTGAATGTAACGACGTCGACGTCGTCCGGCGGTGATGCGACGGATGTGGGGATCTCGGCCCTGTAGATGGGGATGACTGAACATGTTCCACCGTTGTCGCTGATATATTTTATGATCACGTCGCGGGCCTGTTCTGCGCGGGGTATGAGAAAGCGCTTGTCTGCTACCCCGAGGTCTTTGAGGACCGAAACGATGCCTTCCGACGTATATATCTCGGGGACAATATCGGCATTGACCCCATATATGGAAAGTTGGGCGGTTGTGGCGGACCCTATAGCAATGACCTTGATGCCGCTCAAGACCCGTGCATCTTTGCCTGACCCGCGCATATGCTCGAAGAAGATCGAAACGGCATTGACGCTTGTAAAGACAATGGCGTCAAAGGTGGCTATTTTGTCGATCGCGGTGCGAAGCCGCTTATTGGGCACGATAGGCTCGATATCGATGGTTGGGATATAGACCGGTTCCGCTCCCCTGTCGAGCAGCAGTTCACCGAATTTGTGCGATTGATGCCGGGAACGGGTGACCGCGATCCTTTTTCCGAACAGCGTTTTGTGCTCGAACCAGTTGAGCTCATCCCTCAGCCTGACGACGTCTCCAACGACGATAATGCCCGGCGGGGTGATCTTCGATGCGCGGACCTTTTCCGGTAATGTCGAGAGCGTTCCAGTTACGACCTTTTGCGCGGCAAGCGTCCCGGAGCTGATAACACAGGCCGGGGTGTCGGGGCTTTTGCCCTCGTCAATGAGCGTCCGGGCAATTTTTGGAAGGTTCTTCATGCCCATCAGAAAGACCAGGGTATCAGGACCATTTGCCAGTTCGTGCCACTTGATGGATGACGCCCCCTTTTTTTCATCCTCGTGGCCGGTTATGAACGCGACGGTTGAGGCGTGCTCCCGATGCGTCAAAGGTATCCCCGCGTAAGCAGGGACCGAAATGGCCGATGTTATGCCGGGTACTATGTCAAAAGATATGCCTTTTTTTGCAAGATGCCGGGCTTCCTCTCCGCCGCGGCCGAAAATGAACGGGTCCCCTCCTTTCAAGCGCACAACGGTATCATTGCCGGAAGCCTTTTCTGCCAGGAGACTGTTTATCTCCCGCTGCGGGAGCTCGTGGCATGACGCCTTTTTCCCGGCATAAATGATCTCGGCCCCGGCCCGGGCAAATTCCAGTAAGCCCTTATTGACCAGGTTGTCATAAATGATCACATCGGCCCGGCGGATAAGTTCAAGGCCCCTTAGGGTGATGAGCTTGATGTCTCCCGGACCGGCGCCAACCAGATATACTTTGCCCATTCAATATTATACGGTCTGCGGGCCGGTTAGTTCAAAGGATAAATGAAATACGAATATCAAACTGGGCATTTTTCTTCCTTGAAAAGAGTTGCCCAGTTTTATACTATTGAGACATATCTTATTGGATTGGCCGGTAACCGGACCGGTTTTTGAGGCTATGCCTTTATCGTACAATCCCGAAATTCCGGTGCTGAGGAGGTTGTGTCGTAAGTTATCGGAATGACCTTGAATCCAGCGTTTTTCAACATTATACATGACGGGTGAATGAGGCGTGAATTTAAGACAGATTGTACCATTATCACGAATTATTGGAGAAAGAAAAAGACAAAAGACACTGGATCCCGGTTTTGAGACTGTGTCGCAATCCCCCCAACGCCGTCATCCCGGCCTCCGAGCCGGGATCCAAGGTTTTTTCTTTTTGAGCCCTTTGAAAACATTAAAACCAGAAACAATAATAAAAACAAAACCATGGATCCCGGGTCAAGCCCGGGATGACGAGGGTTGTGGATCCCGGGTCAAGCCCGGGATGACTAGGGTTGTGGATACGGGGTCAAGCCCGGGATGACGGCGGGGTCAGGAGGAAGGGGATGTTCAGGAAGATATTTTTAATTTTTTGCGTGGCGGCTGCGTGTCTTGTTCTTGCGGGAAATGCCGGTGCAGCATCGGTCGAGCTTTTTTCGCCTGAAGGCACGGTCAAGGATATACGCCAGGTCACGGTTCGCTTCAGCGATCAAATGGTGGCGTTTGGAGATCCCCGCACGGCCGACCCTTTCGACGTTCAGTGCCCGGCAAAGGGAAACGGGCGTTGGATCGATGGCAGGAACTGGTCGTATGATCTTGACAATACACTCCCGGCTGGC
>CAIQJW010000304.1 GCA_903872255.1 uncultured delta proteobacterium
CATAGCCAGTGCGAAGAATGAAGTTATCCCGGGGCATATTCATCTCGACAAGATCGCTCAGGCCGTCAAGGATGGTATCCGCATGGCCGGCGGAACACCTATGGAGTTTTCGACTATCGGCATCTGCGACGGTATCGCGATGAATCACGAGGGCATGAAATATTCTCTCGGCTCGCGCGAATTGATCTGTGACTCGGTTGAGGTCATGGCCCGGGCGTATCCGTTTGATGGTCTGGTTCTCATCCCCAATTGCGATAAGATAATTCCCGGTATGATGATGGCCGCGATGCGCCTCAATATCCCGAGCATTATGGTAAGCGGCGGGCCTATGCTGGCCGGGCGTTTTAAGGGGAAGGCGGTTGACCTTATCACGGTCTTTGAAGGTGTCGGGAAGGTTGCCGGCGGCCTCATGGATATAAAGGAACTGGCCATGCTCGAAGAATGCGCCTGCCCCGGTGCCGGTTCATGCGCCGGCATGTTCACGGCCAATTCGATGAATTGCCTGTCCGAGGCCTTGGGGATAGCCCTTCCCGGGAACGGGACCATTCCGGCTGTCCATGCGGCGCGGATACGACTAGCCAAGGAAACGGGCATGGCTATAATGAATGTGGTGAAGAGCGACCTTAAACCACGCGATATCATGACCCTCGATGCATTCAAAAATGCAATTTCAGTCGATATGGCGTTCGGGGGGTCTTCGAATACGGCCCTGCATCTGCCGGCCATTGCTCATGAAGGCGGTATGGACCTTCCCCTTGACCTCTTTGATGCAATATCCGAAAAAGTTCCCCATATATGCAACATGAGCCCTGCCGGGCCGCATCATCTCGAAGATCTCAACGAAGCCGGCGGGGTTTATGCAATTATGAAAGAACTCACACGGCGCAACCTGATCAAGAGATCATGTATGACTGTTACAGGCAAGAAAGTTTCCGATCTCCTCAAATTGATTGAAGCAGTCGATCGCGATGTCATACGTACCATTGAGAATGCGTATCATGAAAAGGGCGGTCTTGCCGTCCTTAGAGGCAGTCTCGCTCCCCAGGGATCTATCGTAAAACGTATCGGGGTAAGCGAAAGCATCTGGCACTTCGAAGGTAAGGCCCGGGTATTTGCAAGTGAGGAAGAAGCGGGCAAGGCGATCATGGATGGCAAAATAAAAGCAGGAGACGCGGTCATTATCCGGTACGAAGGGCCCAAGGGCGGTCCCGGAATGCGGGAAATGCTCACACCGACGAGCATTCTGGCGGGCAGAGGCCTCGATACGGAATGTGCCTTGATCACAGATGGCCGTTTTTCAGGCGGAACACGCGGCCTGTGCATCGGACACGTATCCCCCGAAGCTGCTGAAGGAGGTCCTATCGCCCTGGTGAAAGATGGGGATATTATCGAGATCGACCTGGTCAAAAAGACGATCGATCTTAAGGTTAGCAGCTCGGAACTTGATAAACGCAAAAAAGCTTGGAAGAGGCCCGAACCCAAGATAAAGGACGGCTACATGGCTCGCTATGCCGCAATGGTCACCGGGGCGGCTGGTGGAGCTGTCTTCAAAACTGACTTCACTGAATAAACGCAGAAAGGGTCCAGGAATTGGAAAAAAGAAAGCTTGGCAGAACAAACTTCAATGCAAGCATTATAGGACTTGGCGGTGAAGGCCTTTTAAGCAGCCCGGGAAAGGATAAAGAGGCCTATGTGCTGCTCAATAAGGCCCTGGACCTTGGCATTAATGTTTTTGAATCAGCCCGTTCACATGGTTGCAGCGAGGAATATTACGGCAAGGCGCTTCGCGAACGAAGGAAAGATATCTTTCTGACAGGCAGGTCCAAAGAGAGGACGAAAGAGGGCGCACTTCTCGATCTTCAGGAATCTCTCACAAACCTGAAAACGGATTATCTAGATCTCTGGCAGATTCACGATGTAAACGACAGGCAGGCCATGGAGGCCATTTTTTCTCCCGGCGGCGCTATCGAGGCATTTGTCGAGGCCAGGCAAAAGGGTTACGTACGTTTTATAGGGATAGGCGGACATGACGATCCCCATGTGATACGGCAATGTCTCGAGATTTTTGACTTCGATACGATGCATGTTCCCGTGAATCCCGCCGAAGCTTCGTGCAAGAGTTTTCTCGAAGATACAATGCCGATCGCTGTCGAAAAGAACGTCGGTGTCATCGGCATGAAAATATATGTCCGTGGATTTACCTCGAAACTGACCTTTTATACATCGATGGAGGCGTTCTTCCGGTATGCCCTGTCTCAGTCTATTGCGACGGCGGTGATAAGCTGCGATATCTTAGAGCAGCTTGAACAGAACGTTTATTTTGCGCGTTCGTTCAAGGAAATGGATTGGGAGGAACAGGATGGTTTCGTCGACGCGATCGCGCCGTATGCCTTGATGTATTATAAAAGCCAGTATTATGAAAAAGATGGGTGATAGGTTATGGGTGATGGGTTATGTAAAGATCGCCGTCAGCCATTCTTCCTTAAAGGTTGTGCAACGAAGTGGCGTATGATCACCGGTTCACCGCCATTTTGACAGGATCGGACCATATCGGCCACGCCGCCATCCGAAACCGTGAACCGTTCCTGCTGCCGCATATATTCGGCCCATGACTCCACAAGAAATGACTCTATAAAATGATGGTCGGCCCCGGCTTCCTTGAAGAGATTCCACCTGAAAGCGCCATCCCGCATTCGGACCGTTCTCAGCGCGGAGATCGCCTTCAGAAATTCTTCGATATGTCCGGGATCGATGGAGTATTCGGCAACGACGAGGATAGGTCCCTCGAACAAAGCCGGCTCTACATCTCCTGTAAATTGAGGCCAGTGTTCAGACGGTGTCAGATCGATGCCGTGCGATTCCGTAAAGTACATCCGGGACGTTGTAATTATGCCGAGTGCTGTGAAAGCCGATGTTAAAGCAAGGGTCACGGTTATTCCCAGCCACGAAGCCAGAAAACCCCACAATGCGCTTCCAATTGCAAAGGGCCCGAAAAATACAAGCATAAATACGGACATAACCCGTCCTCTTACCCAGGACGGCACGATAGAGAGTATTGCCGTATTGTATGTAGAAATGAGGACAAGCCACGCAATGCCTCCTACAAACAGGGCAAGAGACGTTAACCAGAAGAGTTTCGAAAAAGACAGAATGCCTATAGAGGCGGCGAACAAAAGCGTTGCGCAGTTGGCCAGCGGTTTTAACCTGAGCATTTGCCCGGCCTTGGGAAGCAGTGCGGCCCCCACGAGCCCGCCTATGCCGAAGAAACACATGAGCAGGCCAAATCCTGTCGGGCCTAAGGTGAGCCGTACACGGGCTATTATTGGCAGGAACGTCCAGAGTGAACCGCCGAAGAAGGAAAAGATAGCAATTCGTATGAGGATGGTTTTGACCTGGGGTACATTTCTCACATAACCCATGCCCGTCCGGATCGCCCCGAAGAAACGTTCGGCGGGAAGTGACTGCTCGGGCTGCCTGTATTTCCAGCGATACAGGGCAAAAATAACACCGGTGAACGAAAGGGCATTAACAAAAAAAACGGATGCAGATCCGGCCAGGGCGAGAACAAGGCCGCCAAGCACGGGACCCGCAACGCGGGCGACATTAAATGCCACCGAACCCAGCGTCACGGCTGATTGCAGGTGTTCGCGCGATATCAGTTCAGGTATTATCGACTGCCAGGTAGGCGCGTTGACCGCGGCCGCGATGGCAAGCGCAAATGTGAGGATGAGGATAATGGCGGGGGTCACGGTCCCTGTCAGGGTCAATATTCCAAGCGTGCAGGCAGCAAGGAGCATGACTATCTGGGCGGCAATGAGAACTTTTCTTCGGTCGACAAGATCTGCGAGAGCGCCCGCAGGCAGGGCCATGAGAAAAAACGGCAATGTCATGGATGTTTGAAGAAGGGCGACCATCGCAGGCGATACGGTCATTGACGTCATGAGCCAGGCCGTTGCCGTTTCATGCATCCACGACCCGACGAGCGATGCCACGTTGGCTATCCAGAGTATTCTGAAAAAGCTATTGCGAAGGGCGCTGAAGATATGTTTTTGACCAGATGTTCCGTTCGGGTTCATAGAAATGCCAGGGTTTGCCGTGCAGGACCGATCAGATAAGGACCGATCGACCATACAACGATATTGTAACAGATATTACCGTTTTTTCTATTCCGGGGGTTATCAAAAGTAAAATTTCAGGATCGGCAGAGCTTTATTCGAGTTGTATTCTTCCCGGCTTATTTTTCCATCGCGGTTAAAATCTAATTCCTCACGCTTTTGAAGGGCCGCTCTGTAGAATTCGTCAGCATTAACAAAACCGTCGCTGTTCCTATCCATAAACTTGAATTCCTTCAGCGCTTCAGGGCTCTTGTTTGCCCCGAATTCGTTTGCGTCGATCTTCCCGTCCTTGTTCTTATCATACTCGTCAAATTTAGACTTTATATGCGATTCAAATTCATCCTTCGTTATGTAGCCATCGTTATTTTTATCGGCTTTTGAAAAAGAATCCGGGCCCGCATAAACATTCCATGCCAGAAACACGACCGCAAAGAACAATAATGCAGCCAGTAAGATCTTCTTCATCCCGCCTCCGTCGTTTTCATTGAAAATAACCTGTATATGCCTAAAAATCAAATAGAAAAGGCGCTCCTTACTCCTCACGGTTCAATATTTCATCTTCACGCTACTATAGGTTTTATGTTATATTCACGCTTAAAAATAATCTTTGAAAAAGAGGATGAGCGTGGATAGCAGGATCATTGACGAAATCAGGAAAATAGTCGGTAAAGAGAATGTGATAGATTCGCTTGAGGAACGTAAGTGCTATTCGTATGACGCAAGGACTGAAGGGATCGTGCCGGACCTTATCGTGTTCCCGTCATCAGCCGGGGAGGTGTCCGGCATACTTAAGCTTGCCAACCAGCATTTATTTCCCGTTATCCCCAGAGGGCAGGGCACGGGTCTCACGGGGGGCTCCACTCCGGTTATCGCGGGTGTTGTCCTTGTTTTCACACGAATGAACCGCATTCTTGAGATAGATTCGGAGAATTTGATAGCCGTTGTTGAGCCCGGGGTTATTACGTTCAATCTGCAGGAAGAGGCCGCAAAGCAGGGTCTTTTTTATCCCCCTGACCCCGCATCATATAAATACTCGAGCATAGGGGGAAATGTAGCCGAGTGCGCCGGCGGACCAAATTCGCTGAAATATGGCGTTACGCGGGATTATGTCATCGGACTGGAAGTGGTAAAGCCGACCGGTGAGATCCTTAATACCGGTGTGCGCACAATGAAAGGGGTTGTAGGGTATGACCTCACGCGCCTTTTCGTCGGAAGCGAGGGAACGCTCGGAGTCATTACAAAGATCATTGTGAAGCTGATCCCGCTCCCTGAGGCCAAAGCTACCATTCTTGCCCTTTTCAAAGAGGTCGAAGATGCTGCGCGGGCCGTCTCGGCTATCATAGCGGCCAAAATAATACCATCGACAATAGAATTCATGGACAGGGCGTCAGTTCGCTGCAGCGAAAAAGCCTCCCCCATGGGGCTGCCCGATGATATTGGCGGATTGCTCCTCATCGAGGTCGATGGCAATGAAGAATCCGTAGCGCCCCAGGTCGAAAAAATACGCACGATACTCACCGGGCAGAAAGCCGTGCGCTGCGACGTGACGCGGGACCCCGTTGAATCAGACAAGTTATGGCAGGCGCGGCGTATCCTGTCACAGGCAACCTATA
>CAIQJW010000305.1 GCA_903872255.1 uncultured delta proteobacterium
CACCGACGCGGAACTGATCGTCGATAAACAGGTATCTTATGCAGCGTTGATCCTCTTCGGCAGTAGAAAGGCCCTTGGCAAACTTCTGCCCCAGGCGGAAATCATCTTCGAGTACCGCTCGACGGAGACGAGCGGTCCCGCCCAACAACGGCTCGAATATCGTCAAGGATTTTTCGGTATCTACGACGCCCTGTGGAACACCATCAACCTTCGTAACGACCTCCAGCATTTTTGAAAGAGGTTCTACCCGCCCTGTCGGAAAGTTCCGTGAAAAGGTTGCTACTGGAGTTAAGAAAGGACGGCTATATCCACGTCATCGGCAGGACAAACGCGGGCAAATGGCACCCTGTACCGATGAAGAATAAGGATTCTCATTACCCGAAAGGCGGTGGTGCTTAAGCGCAATCTGACCTAATTTCCGATCTAATTCTGACCCAATCATCCGGTCATCTATCTGATATCACGTTAAATATTCTTTCCGTTCCCTGCTGGTCTCTTTGCATACCGACTTAATTCGGTTGTCCCATGACCCGAAGGCCCGTGACCCGAAGGTGCTTTTTCCCTTAAAGAATGACAGAAACCGTCGATCATCGGAGCGACCCTGGTCCAGGCAGCAGCAATTCAACCTTACGGCATTAAGTCGTTCTATATTATTCCAGGTTGGCCTCCGGGCTGCTGACTCCCTTTTGGGCCGCAGCCGGAAAACGGCCCTTCGCGAAACCTCGCCTGAGCCTGCCGAAGGGCCTCCCCAGAGGAAAAATGGGATCGGTTCTATTTTCCCCGGCGGGATGACCAAAGAGGTGCGGAAAGTATTCCGGAATCACATTTTTTCGGATTGTTCAAAACAACATTTTTTTGAACTTTCGTCATTTCCCCCATGCTATCGTATATTTATCTTTGATGAATTATTCATCAATTGTAAACGCAGCTCCCGGCCGGTTCCTACAGCCTCGAAATTTACAGAATTCCGGGGTCAAAATACCTATGAAAGGGATTGGCCTGCTGGTAATTCGTATTGTGTCCGCGGATTACACACATCCCGGCAAGCAGATTGCTGAGTTAAAGTGGTTCAGTCTGGCATGAAGTTTATAGGTTAACAGCGTCCCCTATTTTCCATTCAGCAGCGAAGAATTGCGCACAGCGGGGCGGCAAATTCATGTCCAGCAACAGCTTCATCTCGTCACCATATCGAGTTCGCGCTCTTCTGATCGCCATGCCGCATAAGACAGGGCTTCCATGACATCATCCCGTTCCAGATAAGGATAATCTGTAAGAATTTCCTCTATTGTTTTGCCACAGGCGATCAGACCAACGATGGTTCCTACAGTCACGCGCATTCCCCTGATACATGGTTTCCCTCCCATTACCCGAGGGTCTATCGTAATCCTTTTTAATGCTTCCATCACAACCTCCCTGTTTCATTCATCCATAAAGGTGCGTATATTCGGGGGACATAATACAGATTCCCAGCGGAAAAATGTCATTAAATAGTATTATATCCCCCGAATTTCCCAAGTTTGCAAAGTCAATTCTCAAACTTCCGCCATGATTCGTTCGAGTCTTGGCCTAAAGACATTAACGAAAAGATTCATATGTTCTGATAGCCACGATTTAATAGATTCCCTATACTCTATTGCCCTAACATCAGGGAATTTTGCATGGGATGAAATGTAATACCTGCCATCCTTACTCTCCTTATCCCAGGAAACAGAGATACCACCAAG
>CAIQJW010000306.1 GCA_903872255.1 uncultured delta proteobacterium
TGATATCGGATTCGTAGGGTCCTACTACCCGGTACAACGATTCCTCATCGGTATCAAGGTTGACGAGCGTTACGGTGCATCCGAACGCTACCGTCTCTCCATCGCCTTTCTTGACGTCGACAATTTCCGAATTCCTCAACTGCTCTTCAATTTCGGCTACCCTTTGCTGAAGGAACTGAAACTCTTCCCGGGCGGCATCATACTCCGCATTTTCTGAAAGGTCTCCGTGTTCGCGCGCTTCCTCGATCGCTTTCAGGATCTGCGGGCGCTTGACGCTCAGCATGTTCTCATGCTCTTTTTTTAATGCTTCGTGCCCTTCCCTGGTAATTGGTACCTTCATTGCCGCTCCGGTTATATTCGATGGAGTAAAAGATTACCTGAGGCGGGACAAATTATCAACAGATTTATGTCAGCATCTCCCTGAACCAGGCCGGCCAGGATAATAAGGTATTATGCACGGCCGGCACTTCCGGCCGAACCGGGCGGCGATATTGATAAATCATGAAAAAATCCTTGACAAGATATTGACTTACCAGTATAACTGACTAAAGTGGTAAAAGGTGTAAAAAGGTGGGAGATTGTTCGCAGGACGATACGAATATTCGATCGATGACAAAAGCAGAGTGAGCATCCCGGCGAAATTCAGGGAAGCCCTTTCCTCAAGTGCCGACTCCCGGCTCATTCTTACTAATCTCGACGGCTGTATAGTGGCGTATCCCTACCAGGAATGGCTCAATATTCAGGACAAAGTCTCCGCCTCGGGGCCTATGCGAAAAGAAACACGGGCATTCCTGCGCTATTTTTATTCCGGTGCGACCGAGTGTACGCTTGATAAATTGGGAAGGATACTCATCCCCCAGGCGCTCAAGACAGATGCGCATATCCAGAAGAACGTCGTCATAGTCGGTGTCGGAAAGAAAATAGAGGTATGGGCGAAGGAAAAATGGGAGGAACTGGTACGACTGGCCACTGCCGATCCTGATCAGATAGCTGATATCGTATCGGAACTCGGTCTTTGAGCGGCCGGGAACATGTCTCAGTTCTTTTCCAGGAAGTACTTGACAACCTGATCAGCACCGAAAGCGGAATATTTGTCGATGCAACAGTCGGCGCAGCGGGACACGCGCTAGGTTTGCTGAGCAGAAACAGAAAATTACATTTAATTGGCATTGATAGAGATCAGGAAGCGTTGGAACGGGCGCACAAGGCACTTGAAGCATATAGCGACCGGATCACTTTACTGAGAGGCAACTTCGGGGACATGGAGGGATTGCTCCACAGTGCAGGGGTGAAATCTATTGACGGGGCCCTCTTTGACCTCGGTATCTCAAGCTATCAGTTGGAAAGCGGCAGGGGATTCAGCTTTAACGATGACGAGGAACTCGATATGAGGATGGACAGGAAACAGGATCTTACCGCATACGATATCGTCAATTCCTACCGCCAGGATGAAATAGCACGGATCCTTTATGAATATGGAGAAGAATGGCAATCGCGCAAAATTGCAAAGGCCATTTTTGAAAGCCGGAAAAAGGTCCGGATACGGACGGGGCTCGAACTGGCCGGCATAATCGCCTCCGTGAAGAAGCGGACCGGCAAGATACACCCTGCCACAAAGGCTTTTCAGGCCTTGAGGATCGCCGTAAACGATGAACTGCTAAGCCTGGTGAAAGGACTTGATGGTGCGATAGACCTTCTGTCGCCCGGGTCGAGAATAGGCGTGATAACGTTTCATTCCCTGGAGGACCGGATCGTTAAAGAGCGCTTCCGCAATGATGAGGTACTAACAGTAGTAACCCGTAAACCTGTTAAGCCGGGGTTCGACGAGACCCGGGCAAATCCGCGGTCACGCAGCGCCAAACTGCGTATCGCACAGAAAAAATAGTGGGGGTGCATCATGATGTACAGGCCGAGAAAGATATATGTAGATACCTCGGGGGACAAACTGTTCGATGGCCTTCGGCCCATTATTTTCCTGGGATTCATGATCGCATTTGTCATCATTGTCAGCTGCCTTCTCGTAAATGCCCACGGTCGGGCGCGCCAGGACCTTATCGAAACCCTGACATTGGAACGGCAGTTACGGGATACGCACCAGAAATTGGCGTCCGACATGGCGGGTGTTACCCAGTCACGGCTTCTTACCTTAAAGGCTAAAGAAAGGCTCGGTCTTACAAAACCTAAGGATGAAGAGGTTCTCGTCTTGAAATGAACAAACAGGAGATCAGGAAAGCCTTCATTGTATGCACATTTATCGGACTCATGTATGCAGGGATTGCATTCAATGTTCAGGACCGGTTCTCCATGAAGAGAACGTCGGGGCCGGTGCACACCAAGACCCCACGGAGCCTCAGTGTTGCCGCGCCGCAGCCAAAATCAGATCCGGCACCCCAGAAACAGGCCCTGACCGCAGACAATAAAGCCGGTATAGAACCTTCATTCCTGGTCGCGGTCCCCATCGTTGCTTTTGCAATAAAGGAAGGCCTTATAGAAAAAGATGGAATGATCGTTGTTCAGAAAAATGACGATGATGCCTCGCCTGTCTATTTGAAAAAACCCGTAGATATACTGAAAGACAAGGACAAGGACGGCTTGAGGGCCATCTCCCGCATCATCGGGAAAAAGAATATCGAGATCTTTTTAAGCAGGCAAGGTGTGAAACTTCCTGACAAATCCCTATCGGTTGATACCATAAGCGGGACCGGTTACATTATTGACAAGAATTTGCTTGTCAATATGTACAACCAGTACGTCGGTGAAGGTTTCGTCACCCTCATGCCTTATGCCTCTGGCGGTTTTGAAGTCTCAAGTAAAAATAACGGGTTCCAAATCAATGCGGTCCGGAATGAAAGAAGTCTGCATAACGCGGAGGGCAGTGCCGCGTTCTCAATGCCGGACCTCTCGGGACTTTCCATGAAAGCGGCCCTCGACAGGATATCATCGAAGGCCCGGGTTAAGATCCACGGTTCGGGTATCGTAGTCGACCAATTCCCCAAACCCAAGGAACAAGTTGGAAAAGAGACCCGGTGCATTCTTTACGGGAGGTCATACCAAAAGTGAAACTCGGCAATATAATAAAGGGGTTGGATACGATAAGCATCCGGGGAAATACCTCTTGCGAAATAACGGGCATTACGAAAGATTCACGCAACGTGTCGGAAGGTTTTCTTTTTTTCGTGACGTCCGCGAGCTGCGCATATATTGAAGATGCATTCAAACGGGGCGCCCGGGCAGTAGTGACCGATGGCGAGATCAACGAGCCATTCGTATGCGTCGTTCGTGTCGGGGACATCATGAAGGCCCTGGGACAGGCTGCGGCGAACTTTTACCGCCATCCTTCGCGCAGGGCGCATATCACCGGGATCACCGGAACGAACGGCAAGACGACGACGACATATCTTATCGAATCGATATTCCGTTCAGCCGGAAAAGAACCCGGGGTGATCGGCACCATCTCATACCGCTATGCCGGAAAAACCTTTAAAGCGGCCAACACCACCCCAGGGGCAAGCGAAATTAACGGCCTCTTAAGCGACATGGTCAATACCGGCATCAGCCATATTGTCATGGAAGCCTCGTCCCATGCGCTCGATCAGGCGCGGGTCGAAGGTGTCGATTTTGATGTTGCGATATTTACGAACCTTACGCATGACCACCTGGATTATCATGGTACTTTCGAGAATTACGGGGCATCGAAAAAACTCCTTTTCGAAGATTACCTGGCACGAAGCAGCAAGAAGAAAAGATATGCCATCATGAATATTGACGATCCCTCGATAAGGGATTTCACTATAGCCGCGCCTGTAACAATGTTCTCCTACAGTACGCGGGGCTTTGCCGATGCCTTTCTTTCGGAATACTCCGAAAGTATAGATGGCCTGACCCTCACCATAAACCTGCCGGGGAGAAAGATCCCTATCGTCTCACCTTTAATTGGCATGTTCAATGCCTCCAACATCCTTGCCGCAGCATTGTCAGGCTACGCGACGGGCATATCGCACCGCGCGATCAAAGAGGGTATCGAGCGCTTAAGGGGCGTTCCGGGAAGATTGGAACGAGTGGCTAACGACAGGGGCATTTCAGTATTTGTGGACTATGCTCATACCCCGGACGCCATCAAGAACGTGCTTTCACTTCTTGGGCAACTCACGAAGGGAAAGCTTATCGTCGTTTTCGGATGCGGGGGGATGAGGGACGCCGCGAAAAGGCCCATAATGGGTGCGCTGGCTTCCCGTCTTGCGGATGAGGTGATTATCACATCGGATAATCCGCGGAACGAAAACCCGGCGCAGATCATCGCCGATATCACGCGGGGGGTCGAAGGAAAAAGGTTGAGGATCATCGAAGACCGCCGCGAAGCTATCTTCGAGGGCATCCGCGCGGCCGGGCCTGACGATGTCGTGCTCGTGGCGGGCAAGGGGCATGAGGACTATCAGATCGTGGGGGACAGCATCCTGCATTTCAGCGACCGTGAAGTTGTCGAGGAGTATTTTCATGTGGCGACTTGAAGATATAGTCACGGCGGCAAAGGGCACGGTCCTGAAAAAGGACAGGGATGTCTTTACGGACATTTCCACGAATTCCCGCACGACGAGGGAAGGCGAACTGTTCATCCCCATCGTGGGCAAGTCTTTTGACGGCCATTCGTTTATCGAACAGGCGCTGAAGATGTCCCGCGGCGGGACTCTCTGCAGAAACGACTATCCGGCATCCCTTGCCGATGTCCCGGGAACTATCATCCTTGTTGAAGACACGAACCAGGCCCTTCTCGATATTGCTAAGTTCAAGAGGGAAGGCCTTTTCGGGAAATTCATCTCCATAACGGGGAGCAACGGCAAGACAACGACCAAAGAGATCCTCGCGGGCATGCTGAAAAAGAAATTTGATGTTCATTACAACGAGAAGAACCTGAACAACCTGATCGGCGTACCCTTAAGTATTCTGGCGATTACTGGCGAACCCGACGTGTCTATCATGGAGTTGGGTACCAATATGCCCGGGGAGATAAAGAAGCTCGCGATAACCACCAATCCCGATATTGCCCTTATCACCAATGTCCATGCGTCGCACCTCGAAGGGCTTGAATCGCTCGAGGGGGTCCTTGAAGAAAAACTTGATCTTTTCCGGTACACGAGACCCCACGGGAAGATCCTTGTAAACATCGACGATCCAGGCATTGCCGCGCGGTACCGGCAAACGGGGCATGCCGCGGTCACATTCGGCATTCAAAATGATGCGTACTACCGACTGCGGGTCATACGCGACCTCGGCTGGGAGGGGTCTGTTATATCCATAATATCCCCTGCCGGTACGATAGAAGCACGGACTTCGCTGCTCGGCCGTCACAATTATTATAATCTGCTGGCCGCGGCAACCACAGCTTCTATCATGGGCGTCGACCACTCCTTGATCGCCCGGGCTATCGAGGAGTTCACTTCATACGACAAGCGCCTTCAACCCATCGAAAGCTCTCGCGGGTTTATCATAATAGACGATACCTACAATGCGAACCCTTCATCCATGCAATGGGCCATTAAGACGCTGAGCGATCTGCCGTCACACGGCAAAAAGGTGGTCGTGCTGGGCGGAATGAAAGAACTGGGAAAGGACAGCACCTTCTATCACGGGGAAATGGGTAAATTCCTTAAGAACATGAGTGATATCGCTCTGATCACCCTATTTGGCGAAGAGACCGAGGACACCTTTTCCGAACTTGGCAACGGGCGGACTGTGCATTTCAATGACAAAGGACAGCTTATTGCGTACCTCAGTTCGCATCTCGGCCCGGGCGATACCGTCCTCGTCAAGGGATCACGGGCATTTAAGATGGAAGAAATAGTGGAGGCCCTGAAGTAATGCTGTATTACCTGCTCTACCAACTGCATACAAAGATCACGGCATTCAATGTCTTTCGCTATATAACGTTCAGGGCCGTTCTTGCCATATTGTCGGCCCTTATCATCAGTTTTATCCTTACACCCCATGTTATCCGGAAATTCCATGAATGGAAGATAAGCAGCGGCAAACGCGAGGATGTTCCCGACAGTCACGAGGCAAAGAAAGAGACCCCGACGATGGGCGGGTTCGTTATTCTCATTGCAACGCTTATACCGACGCTCCTGTGGGCGGATCTCAACAATTACTATATATGGGTGGTCATCTTCTCCTTCCTGTCGTTCGGGATCATCGGATTTATGGACGATGTCAAGAAGCTTCGCGGGATAAGCGGGAAAGGCATAACCGGACGGACAAAGCTGTCGTTGCAGTTGTTGTTCGCGGCCTGCATCGGCGCGATGATATTCTTCAAGTTCGGCTTCAATACGCAGTTTACCATACCCTTCTTCAAGAACCTGCGTCCCGATCTCGGGGTTTTCTATATTGCCCTGTGCGTCTTCATGATCGCGGGGACATCGAACGCCGTGAACCTGACCGACGGACTTGACGGTCTTGCGATCGGGCCGGTCCTTACGGTTTGCACGACCTTCATGATATTCTGCTATCTCGTGGGAAACGCGATATTCTCGCAGTATCTCCAGATATTTTTCGTTAAGGGCGCCGGAGAGCTCACCGTCCTGTGCGGCGCCATGCTCGGGGCCGGTATCGGATTTCTCTGGTATAACGCCCACCCTGCAGAGCTCTTTATGGGTGATACGGGGTCTCTGTCGCTCGGCGCTGCGCTTGCCACTATCGCTGTCATTATCAAACAGGAATTCCTTCTCGTCATCGCAGGCGGGATATTTGTTCTCGAGACCCTGTCCGTCATTATCCAGGTCTATTCGTTCAAGCTCCGGGGAAAAAGGGTTTTCAGGATGGCGCCCATCCACCATCACTTCGAGCTTAAGGGATGGAATGAGGAAAAGATAGTCGTCCGGTTCTGGATCATATCGGTGATCCTTGCACTCCTGGCTATGAGCACGCTGAAACTGAGGTAAAATGGAGATACCTGATCGCATACTTATCGTCGGCCTCGGCACATCTGGAATAGCCGTCGCCCGGTTCCTTTCCCGGTTCGGGAAAAAGATCGGCCTCGCCGACGAAAAAAATGAAAATGATCTGACCGATACCCTTGCCTCGCTTGAAGGGATCACATACACCGGCCATTTCGGGCCGCACCGCGAAGCCGATTTTACCGCGTACCCGATGATCGTCCTCAGCCCGGGCGTAGATACGGAACTGCCTGTCATTAAAGCAGCCCTGAAGGCCGGTGCCAGGGTCATCGGCGAAATGGAACTGGCATCGTCGTTTGTAAGCGATCCCATAATAGCGATCACGGGGACGAACGGCAAGACAACGACGACGAGCCTCCTTGGAGAGATATTCACAAGGGCTTCGGGGCCGGTCTTCGTCGGCGGGAATATCGGCAATCCTCTCATCAACTATGCGGCCGGGGGCAGGAGATTCCCGGTTGTGATCGTCGAGGTAAGCAGCTTTCAGCTGGAAACGATGGAAAATTTCAAACCGTCGACCGCCTTGCTTCTCAATATCACCGAGGATCACCTGGACCGTTACCGCAGCTATGATGAATACAGGGCGGCAAAATACCGCATCTTCGACAATCAGACAGACACAGACAACGCCATCGTCAGGAACGGCATCGAGGTCCCGATGAAAGGCTCGCCGCGCATGCTTGCATTCTCGGCAACGGAAGAGCTCCGGGAAGGCGCCTTTGCGAAGGACGGGATGCTGTATGTGCGGTTTGACGGGAAAGAATCTTCGTTCCGGCGGAATATCTCGCCTCTTGTGGGCGTCCACAATACCGAGAACATCCTCGCTGCCATTCTTGCGGCCCGCATCCATGGAGTAGACGATGCAATTATCGAGGATGCCCTGAAGGCATTCCGGGGACTCCCCCACCGGGTCGAGTTCGTTCGCGCTGTCCGGGACGTCTCTTTTTATAATGATTCAAAGGCAACGAATGTTGACGCCACAAAAAGGGCCCTGGAAGGTTTCGATAAAAATGTCATCCTGATCGCCGGCGGAAAAGACAAAGGCGGAAGCTATAGGGCGATACGCGATGAAAGCGCGCGGATAAAAGCCCTTATTCTTATCGGCGAGGCAAAGGACAGGATCGCCGCAGAGGTTTTTGATATCATCCCGACCTTTAGTGAAAGCGATCTGACATCGGCCGTGTATGCCGCATTTTCGCGGGCATCGGCCGGGGATACCGTCCTCCTGTCTCCGATGTGCAGCAGTTTTGACATGTTCGCGAGTTACAAGGACAGGGGAAACACGTATAGGAGAATAGTGGAATCGCTGTGAAGAAAATAGGTATCGCCATATTATCTCTTATTCTCGTGTACAGCTTTTTCCGCGAGTTCACGCTGGTGAGGGTCTTGATCATCCTGGCCGGCGCTGCGGCGGGCTATGGCATCTGCCGTCTTCCTCAGCGCGCGATCGAGGCGATGAAGTATCCCCTTATCGTTATCTCCTTTGCCATAACGGTACTTTTCTTCTTTTATCCGAAGATAGCGGTACCGGATATTGCGAGGATGGCCGTTATTTTCGTTTCTTTTTACGGCTTCGCATTTTATCTCATCGGCATCGAGAACAGGGGCCAGGACTTTTTCAAGGAAGTGACCGCACTTTCAATCCTTTTCTTCTCATCAGGCTTCAATCTTTACGTCACGGGAAGCCTCATATACCTGATCTCGTTCGCACTCGCCCTTATCTCATTCCTCTTCATCTTGGGCAGGTATCGTACTATTGCTTTTATCGCGGCGTATACCCTCATAGCATGCTTCATGATCTACCGGCAGAAGACCGGGATACTGGGGAATGGCCTCACGGGCCTTTCAGAGATCAACAAGTATATGCTCCTGGGGACGTCCTTTGCTCTTCTTATCATCAGCTTTGCCATGATCATGAAGAAAAGCAACCTTTCCAGCATGCTGCCGTTCTTTGGTTTTCTCTATGTCGCAATGGATATTCTCCTGGTCGTCGGGGTAAAATTCTCGGCAGGGCTCCTGTACCAGCCCATCCTTTTCCTTGCGATAGTCGCTCCGCTCGCTGGAACGATGATGAAAACGGAAGGGGGGCGATCATGAAACTCGTGATAAGCGCCGGCGGAACAGGAGGGCACATCTTTCCCGGGATAGCCGTCGCGGAATCCCTGTTAGCACAGAATAGCGGAAACAGCGCCGTCTTTATCGGAACGCCGTACGGTCTTGAAAAATCGATCATACCCGACGCCGGCTTCAAGCTTCACCTCATCGAAGCCCACCAGTTCCTGGGACGCTCCGTGGTGCATAAGGCGATGACGCTCCTCAAGACCGTAAAAGGCGTGATCATGTGCCTCAAGATACTGAAAATGGAGAAACCGGACGCCATACTGGGAATGGGCGGGTTTACTTCGGTGCCCGTCATCCTGGCAGGTAAAATGCTAGGAATTCCCTGTTTCATTCATGAACAGAATGTCGAGCCGGGACTTGCAAACAAGCTTTTATCGAGGATAACCCGGACAGTATTTGTGAGCTTCGACGAGACGGCAATAAAGATGCCGCCGGGCCGGGCGGTGTTGAGCGGCAATCCGTTACGCCAGAAACTGAAAAGGATCGAAGGCATCAAAGATCCCGCATCATTCGGCATCTTTATCTTCGGAGGCTCGAGGGGCGCGAAAAGCATCAATGATGCCATTATATCGCTTTTGCCCTACCTCGCGAAGCATAAGAACATTGCTATGTATCACCAGACCGGCACAGATGACCTCGACCGGATACGCGATGCGTATTCCGGTACCCGGGTGTCCCACGAGGTGTTTGCATTCACGAACGAGATGGAAAAATACTATGCGCTTTCCGACGTTGTTATCGCGCGGGCAGGCGCCACGACCATCTTCGAACTCGCTTTCTTCCACAAGGCGTCGATATTGATACCGTATCCGTATTCGGCCGGCAATCACCAGTGGCAGAATGCAGCCTACGTGGAGAAAGAAGGCGGGTGCCACCTGGTAAGCAATGACGAAGCAACGGGTGAAAGGCTGTTCGGCATTATAGGACAGCTTATGAAGGATAGAGAGCTTATAAAGAAGATGGGCGATAACCTGGGAAAAATATTTGTCGACAATGCCGCATTACGTATCATCGGAGGAATAGAACATGGTCTTTCATAAGATCGAACGCGTCCATTTTGTGGGCATAGGCGGCATTGGAATGAGCGGCATCGCCGAGGTCCTTATCACCCTCGGTTTTAAAGTGACGGGGTCCGACGTCCGCCAGACCGATATAACGGAACGGCTCGAATCTCTCGGTGCCATTATCTTTAAGGGCCACAGAGAGGAGAACATCGTAGATTCCGATGTCGTCGTCGTCTCTTCCGCCGTACGGCCCGACAACCCCGAGGTGAAAAAAGCGCGGGAGCTTTTCATCCCCGTTATCCAGCGCGCCGAAATGCTGGCCGAGCTCATGCGTATGAAGTATTCCATCGCGGTCGCAGGGGCGCACGGAAAGACCACGACGACATCCCTCGTCTCCTCCATCCTGGGCCAGGCAGGACTTGACCCGACGTGTGTCATCGGCGGACGGCTCAATAGCCTGGGAAGCAATGCGAAGCTCGGGGACAGTAAATACCTCGTAGCAGAGGCGGATGAAAGCGACGGCACGTTCCTGCTTCTTTTCCCCACCATTGCCGTTACGACGAACATTGACCTGGAGCACCTCGATTTTTACAAGGATATACATGAAATAAAAGCGGCGTTCCTTGCGTTCCTGAACAAGGTACCCTTTTACGGGGTCAATATCATCTGTATAGACAATGCTAACATTCAGAGCCTCATACCGTCCTTGAAGCGCCGGTACATGACCTACGGCCTTTCAAAACAGGCCGACCTCAGGGCTGACAATATCTCGTACCAGGGATTCGTGACAAAGTTCAGGGTCATCTACAAAGGGTACGACTTGGGAGAGATCGAGCTTAACCTTGCCGGAGCGCACAATGTCGTGAATGCGCTTGCTGCCTGCGGAGTAGCCATAGAACTTGACATACCTTTCCATACAATCCAGGCGGCGCTGAAGAATTTCTCCGGCATCCATCGCAGGCTCGAGATCAAATGGGACGGCGACATTAAACTCATAGACGATTACGGCCATCACCCGACAGAGATCAAGGCGACCCTGTCCGCTATGCGGAAGATGTGGAAGGGACGGATCGTCGTTGCCTTTCAGCCGCATCGCTACACGCGGACCCAGGGCCTCATGGATGATTTTGCGACCTCCTTCAATGAAGCCGACATCCTTATCGTCACCGAGATATACGCGGCATCGGAAGACCCCATTGAAGGGGTCAGCGGACCATGTCTTGCCGAAAAGATACGCGCAAGCGGACATAAGAATGTGATCTTCGCCCCGACACGGGATGATGTCATCGAGAAGATCCTGGAAAATTCAAAACCGGGAGATGTCGTGATCACCCTTGGTGCCGGGGATCTCTACAAGATCGATGAAAGATTGATAAACGCATGGACTGGAAAGAAGTAAAAGGAGCGATATTGAAAGACGTACCCATGAAAAGGTACACCTCGATGCGGGTCGGAGGGACGGCCGGAATGCTCTTGTACCCGGCCGACAGCGCAGACCTTCGGGCAATGGTATCCCGTCTTACAGATTCGGGCATCCCGTATCGCTTCCTTGGCAACGGAACGAATATCATCGTGAGCGACGACGGCATCCGCGATGCTCTCATACGGACAACAAAGATGAGCAGGCTGCATTTTACGAAAACAAAAGATGGTGCCGTAGCAGAGGTCGGAGGGGGCTTTTCCCTGAAGAGGTTCATACGGGAATGCGCCAGGCGCGGCCTCGGCGGCCTTGAAAAATTATACTGGATACCCGGGAGCGTCGGGGGCGGCATCAGGATGAACGCGGGAAGCTTCGGCCAGACAATATCCGATACTCTGGCCGGTATCGATATTCTGAACGAACGGGGCGAGATTATCGAAAAACAGACGGAGCCGGGTAATTTCGGTTATCGAGAATCCATCGTAAGAAGATCCGAATGTGTTATCAACGGACGGTTTCGCCTGAAAAATGCCGACAGAGACCAACTTCAAAAGGACATGGATTACGTTTACCAGGAAAGAAGACTGCGGCACCCGATGGAATACCCGTCTGCGGGTTCCGTGTTCAAGGGAGTGGACGGACAACCGGCATGGTGGTTCGTGGAAAAGGCGGGCCTTCGCGGGTACCGGATCGGCGACGCATGTGTTTCGGACAAACATACCAATTTTATCGTCAACATGGGGCATGCCAAAGCCCTGGATGTCGCAGCGCTTATCAAAAAGATAAAGGATGAGGTCCTCTCGAAGCTCGGCGTCGCACTGGAAGAAGAAGTAGAGCTCTGGGGGTTCAATGGATAAGGAAACAA
>CAIQJW010000307.1 GCA_903872255.1 uncultured delta proteobacterium
GATCGGTGATGTCGAACGCGAAATAGGACGAATAGCCCACGTCGCTTATGGGCGTCTTCACGCAGTTGGTACATGACGTGCCGGTATTCCTGCACGCCCCTCCTATGCCCATACCGCCGATAAGGATCGTCTTCCAGGTGTATCTTGTCTTGGCGCCGTTGGGATCATTCCCCGCAGCTCCGATGCTCGCGTCGAATATGGCTACCGGCTGATTGACATAGAAGATATGGCAGTAGCTCGTGCTCGTTAGGTAGTTCAAGTACGGCAGGGCCCCTTTCGGTATGAACGCCCAGCGCTCAGTGCCGAGCGCCACATCCGTCGTTTCCAGACGGGCCGCGGTATTTACTGGCAGGTTGTCGAAGCTGAGCTTGCCGAGTTCGAAAGCATGGAGCATCCCGTCGTTGGCCCCGACGAAGACCATCCCCCTTGACTTGTAAGAGCCCACCGAACTCCCTGCCGAATCAACATCGTTGACATACTGATAGTATGTCCGGTCACCGTAGCCTTCGGGCGCGGACAAGTGGTATGAGTTCAAGGGTACCGAACTCTTGATCTTGGGGGTCGACTGGATTATGTCCCCCAGCTTCCACACGTGGGTCCCTTCTACCCCGTTGTAGGTCGTCGTAACGGTCCGGTTGCGGTATCCCGTTACATCGTAACCCTCGACGTAGTTGACGATCTTCTGGGCCGTCGTGAGATCCGGCGCCTGGAGATATGTCTGCAGGGTCCCCGCCTGTGCCGTCGTGAAGGGTATCATACTCGATCCGTCAACCGTAGTGTAAATGCTTCGCGGGGACGAAGCGAGATCCCTCTGCCACAGCAGGATCCCGGCCTCCCAGAGGTTGTTTGTTTCGTCAAGATCGACAGGGGACGGATGATCTTCGGTGCCCTTCTGGGCGGACGAATTGGGTGTGTACCTTCGCACGACCGTTTTCGCGAGGCCGACATCAAATTCATACTCGATGATATCATCGCTGTATATATCAAGGAGGTTGTTCTTGACTGTGTCTTCCCTCAGGGTGCTGTTGCCTATCAGGGGATCGATATAGTACCAGAGGTTCTGCATCTCACCGGTCCAGTCTATCTCCGCATTCGAAAACATGCGCTTGGGAAAAAAGAACGCCTGGAGGATGTTCGCCCCGCTTCCCTCCGCAGAGGCGAGGACGGATGCGGCGGTCCCTGAAGAGGCGCGCCTGAGCATATCATTGAGGGCGTTGCCGACACTCGCGACCATAGTGTCGCCTTCGTCGGCCTCGTAGAAATTATAAGGGAGCCCTGTTCTGTTCTTGTCCCATTCGCGGCACCCCTCGTTCCAAACCCCGGTGGGGTTGCAGACAGATATGGGATAGGTCACGTTCCGACTGTCGGACGGCACCCCGGTAAAACCGTAGGGAACCTTGTCGGCACCTGAATAATCAAAACCGCCGAATATTGCCGTCGTGATCATGGCGCGCCTTCCCTGCAGCTTTACCGTGGCATCCTGGTCGCCGAACGCATAGATCGTGTAGACGTTGGCATATTGAGACCCCGTCAAATCCGACCGCAGGTCGCTTGTATGGATTTGGTTGGCGGCCAGCGCCGGGTCAGTGCCGGAGTTCCACTGGCCATCCGAGAAGAGAAGGACGAAAGCCCTTCGGCAAGGGACGGCGGTATTCACCGTGGCCACCTTGTCGTAGTAAGGGTCAATATCCCCGTTGCCCTTGCCGATGTATGCACTGTTGCTGACATCGACGGAATAATTCAGGCTCTGGCGAAAGTAATTGTTCGCGCTTTGGATGGCCTGACCGGTGGGTGTGCCGTTTGTGGCCACCCTTGTGTTTATCTGCGTCTTCAAAGTGGCCAGGGGCGTGTTCTTACCGGCGTAGATCTTGCCGTCAAGCCCGCCGCTATCGTTAAATCCCATGAACTCGAAATTGACCTTGCCGTAGAAATCATCGACTATGCCCGTGATGGTCGCCGGATCCACCTTAACCCGGATATTATAATTACTAATCGTGCTGTTTCCGAGCGGGCATGATGTGCCCGTCACGGTCAGCCGCCTGTTGTACAGATAGCTGCTGTTCGATATTGCAAACGTACACCCGGTGGTCGTGTCCACAAAGGTGGCCTGGTAACTCCCGCCGGTGTTATAGAACTCGTTCCCTTCGCTTTGCAGGGTCTCGGAATCATACATCCTTCCCCCGGTCAGGGCCTTTCGAACAACGTCGACCCTTGTTGTCCCTATCCAGTTGAGCAGGTTGCCGGAGATAGCCGTTGCCGTGCCGATCTTGTTGGAGCAGGACCCGGTGGTGTTGACCTCGAAGCGCCCGTTCGTCGTGCTGTACTGGTAACAGGCGGCTGAATCGAAATAACCGTAATATGTCTTGGTCGTGCTGTATTTCTGATTCACGTAGTCGGTGTGGGTCGTCTTGGGGACGCCGCACATAGCGCTGGAGTTGGGCGATGAACGGTAGTTATAGAGCTCGCAGGCCATGTACGCCGAGAACTGCATGCTGCCGGAAAGGTCCATGACGACCATCACGTTGGGCTTTACGGCATTCGTCGAAAAGACGGGGAATACGCAGTAATCATTGTTCGTCGCTGCATGCACAGAAACGTTACACCCCAGGGCCAACAAGCAGAAGAATGCAACAACAAGAGCCTTTCTCATCTATCTTCTCCCTTTACCTATGCAAAAATAACGTATTGAAAGCATGGATGACCCCCGGGCCAAAAAATAGATACATCACAGCGCATATGGACAGAAAAGGGCCGAACGGGATCGCATACCGGGTGCCCTCCCCCTTGCCTTTCATGAGCATAAGCGGGATCCCGATCAGGGTCCCGACGACCGATCCGCCGATGAGCGAGAAGAGAACGCCCTTGAATCCGCTGAACGAGCCAATCATTGCGAGGAGTTTGATGTCTCCCCCTCCCATGCCTTCCCTCTTTGTGATCAGCTGATAACCGTACGCGATAATGAATAAGACGCCGCCGCCGACAAGCACCCCGTAGACAGCGTCCATGACCCGGAAACCCGGCCTGAAAAAAGATATGATCAATCCCGCGACCATTCCCCCGATGCTCAAAATATCCGGGATGATCTGGAAATCATAATCAATGAAAGAAATTGCGATAAGTATTGCCGTAAAAAAGATCTGGATAAAGAATTCATATGACAGTCCCCATCTACGGTAGATCATCGTGAAAATAACTGCGGTTATAAGTTCAACGAGGAAATAGCGGAATGATATCCCGGCCCCGCAATCCCTGCATTTGCCCTTTAAGACCAGATAGCTGACAAGCGGGATATTATCGTAAAACCTGACGGGTTTTTCACATGCCGGGCATGCCGACGACGGACGGATTATGGATTTCTTGCGGGGGATCCTGTAAATGCAGACGTTAAGAAAGCTGCCAATTACGGCGCCAAGTATAAAAACTACTATAGAATACGTTATATGCATAATATCCCGGGCTCACTTTATATTCTTCAATACCCCATTCTCATCAATTGTCCAGATATCATCATATATCTTGTCATTATTGAGGTCGGCTTTGGCCTCAGCAATGAAACGGTCGGAACTCGCATTGCGTATTTGGAAATGATACTTCCTGGCCGTATGCTTCCAGTCGGCCAGCTTCGTCTCATCTGACGTATATGTGCCATGCTTTGCCTTATATGCTTCTTCTGCTTCCCTTATGCATACCATTTGAGTTTTCATTCCCTTTTCAACCTGTCTCTTCACCCGTATAGCGCCGAGAGGAAGAGCGATAAGGACTATAACGATAACGATGACAACCCCTACCAGCAGTTCAATAACCGTAAAACCTTTTCTGTCCATAATGCCTTTATTAAGAGGGGACCTTTATCAGGCCCCCTCGGTGTAATTTATATTCCTTAATTAGTTCTTCGGAACATATTTTGCGTTCATACCACTGGGGCTTGACCAAGCCCATGTTGCAAGACCCGCAGTACTTGTAAGGGCCAGAGTCTGGCCGTCAACATCAGCTGTGCCAATACCCTGAATTGTTGCCGTTATTACGACAACACCAGCAGCATCAGCAGTAACAACCATTGCCGAAATGTATTTCACCGGCACAGTAATGCCTAAACCAGTAGCGATGGTAGCAATGTCTCCAGCCGCACATGCAAGAGCACCAGTCGATGATTCACTCGAGAGTGCTATACATGCAGTCTTAACGGAACCTATTGCGCTTGTTACTTCTGTGAGACGGGCCTTTCTCGTGTAATCCATGTAGGCCGGCAGAGCGATGGCCGCGAGGATACCAATGATGGCGATGACGATGAGGAGCTCAATCAACGTAAAACCCTTTGTGTTCTTGTGAAGCTTTAACATACTGCACCTCCTGGTATAATGTAAGATAGTATTACTTCAATGCCTATTGTAGCACAATTAAACCCCTTGTAAATGACTTTTGTCACACTTTTACATTATCGTCGAGGATCAGAAAAACTTTACAAATTCAAGAGGTCCACCGTGCCCTGCTCCATCACTTCATCATACAGTACCGATTTTATCTTTGACAACCGGATACCGTCTCAAGAAGACCTTTTTTGGATTCCGGATCAAGAGGCTGTATCGCAATTCCTCGCCCACCAACCAAAGCGGGTATATTATACCTGCCGGCATAAAACCCCCGCCGTCATCCCGGGGCATCATCCAGTGCCGGGTATTCACCCCACCAGCCGTCATCCCGGGGTATCATCCAGTGCCGGGTATTCACCCCACCAGCCGTCATCCCGGGGCATCATCCAGTGCCGGGTATTCACCCCACCAGCCGTCATCCCGGGGTATCATCCAGTGCCGGGTATTCACCCCACCAGCCGTCATCCCGGGGTATCATCCAGTGCCGGGTATTCACCCCACCAGCCGTCATCCCGGGCTTGACCCGGGATCCAAGGTTTTGTTTTTATTATTGTTTCTGGTGTTTACGGTTTACAAAAAGCTCAAAAAGAAAAACCTTGGATTCCCGCTTTCGCGGGAATGACGGACGGTGGTTTATTCCGGTGCTTTGCACGTTTCCGGCGGAAAATGTTTAAGACACAGTCTCCTTAAATCCGGAACGACGAAGACGATGAGTGGCATGCGACCTTATGCTGACCGTCGCCCGTAAGCTCCGGCGTCCGGCTGCGGCAGACGGGTTCTCTGTCCTTGCATTTGCTGTAATAGGGGCACTGGCCGTCATCCGGGCTATCGGACGGTTCCGGATTCAGGGAAAATACTCCCTTTGACGCGTCAATGAGCATCTTCGTATAAGGATGGAGGGGATTGAGAAAGATCTGTTCGCGATCGCCCATCTCGACAACCTTTCCCCTGTAGAGAACGAGAATGTTGTCCGAGATGAACCGGACTATATTGAGGTCGTGAGAGACAAATATCATCGCTATATTCAATCTCTCGCGGATATCGATGAACAGGTTGATTATCTGGGCCTGTATCGAGACATCGAGCGACGATACGGGCTCGTCCGCTATGATAAGCGCGGGGTCCGTTGCGAGGGCCCGCCCTATCGCGACCCGCTGTCTTTGACCGCCGCTCATTTCGTGGGGAAATTTCTTCAGGAAATCGTCGTTGAGGCCCACGCTCTCTAACACTTCAATGACTTTGGAGTTAAGGGCTGAAGATCCCTTGACCACGTGATGGAACTTGAGAGGTTCGGCGATGATATCCCGCACCGTCATCCTGGGATTGAGCGACGAATAGGGGTCCTGGAAGATGATCTGCAGTTCCCTTCGTATCTTTCTGATCTCAGCCGCACCCGCGTTCAAA
>CAIQJW010000308.1 GCA_903872255.1 uncultured delta proteobacterium
TCTAGTGATGTAAACCCCCTGGATCCTCTCCCGGCCGGCTTTTTATTTTTGCTTCTCATGAAATTCTTTTTCCTATTACCTGACACCTATTACCCATTGCCTCTCATCTAATACATTAAATTTATTTATCGTGGAAAAGGCTTTTATCCCGTCGGTCGAGCAATCGTCGACAACGATGATCTCCTTTTCATACGGAGTCTCTTTGACCCTGCGAAGGATCTCGTCGATGAACTCGATCTCGTTATAGGCAGGTATGACTATCGATAGAAGCATTTTCTTTCTCAGGATAACGAGAGACTCCAAAAAGTCTCCGTTATTGATCTTTCGTTTTTTAAAAAATATTGCTTCACATCTTCCCAGGTGATATTACGCAGGGAAACAGGATCAAGCGATTCTTCTGCGTCTGCAAAATAAAAAAATGATTTAAGGATATGGTACGGATTTATCCGTTTATCACCATACTTTTGGATCATCAATCTCCCAAGCTCGGCAGGGGTTAATTTCTGAAATATCTCGTACAGGTCGAAGAAATCTTTTTTTTCAGCCCGTTGAGACACGGCCATCACTTTCATGCATGCGATATCTTTAAGGTCGGCAACGGCAATTCCCTTATAAACCTGAACATTATCCAACAATGGGTACGGGTAATGCAGGAAAGACACTTTCGTCTCACCGAAAAATGCGTGTATGGTACCTTCTTCGGCGGCGGTAATGGTGCCAATTTCCGATACACTAAAAGAAAGTCTGTCAGTATCGAATTTGTCAATGCTGAATAGATCGATGTCAACGCTCTTTCTGTGGCCGATATGGAGCGCAAGGCCCGTGCCGCCTGCCAGGTAAAATCCCTTAATTTGTTTTAAGGATCCGGGCAATAGTTCGAAAAGCACGGATCGAACTTTATTGTCTATGGTTTCGAGAAACATCGTATTCGTTCCCTCGGGATACAAAGATGGACCGCCCAAAAATTCGCCGTTCTTTTGTCTATATTGCGGGATGTCGCAACAATGCCTGCTATATCGGCCTCCGTGTATTGACCGTTCATCCAGCGCACATGTTCCGGCCTGCCATATACCAATATCCGCTCTATGATGGGACGCTTGTGTTTATGGATGTCCAATTTGGTACAGTCGGTATCCCATAAGAGTGGACGAAGCAATGCCAGGGTTTCTCCCGATATCCGCATACCGTAATGTTATATGCACATCTTCAAAAATTCAAGGATATTGAGCTTTTTCCTTTGGAATATAATGTGAAATGTGTCATATTCTACAAAATATGGAAATTCCATACCTCGAGTATTTTGGCCTGTCCGAGAAGCCCTTCGGGATGTCGCCCGACCCGGCTTTTTATTTCGACTCGGCGGAACACAGGCAGGCGATCGAATACCTGACCTTCTTCATAGCGCAGCAGGAAGGGTTTGCCCTTATTTACGGGGACGTCGGCTCGGGCAAGACGATGATGTCGAGAATATTTCTCAATACCCTCGACCAGGAGAAGTACAATACGGCCCTTATCCTGAATCCGGTATCCGACGATACCGAGTTTATGAGAGAGGTCCTTCACGAATACGGCGCGAGCGACATACCTGATACAAAAAAAGATCTATACGACCGCTTACGGCACTATCTTCTTGAAGAATTTCAGAAGGGAAAGGTCAATGTCCTTATTATCGACGAGGCCCAGCTTCTGCCCTATGAGCTCCTTGAATTCATCCGGCTGCTCTCGAACATAGAAACCGACAAGCAGAAGATCCTTCACACCGTCTTTTTTGCACAGCCCGAATTTCTGGATAAATTGAAAGACCCGGCAATGCGCCATCTGGCGCAGAGGATCACGGTGACGTACTGCATACGGCCCCTGACGTACCCGGAGGTCAAAGCATATATCAACTATCGCCTTTTCAAGGCCGGGGCAAAGGGGGCCCTCGAATTCCAGGACAGGGCGATGAAGCTGATCCATACCGCGTCGCGGGGGTATCCGCGCCTCATTAATTTTATTTGCGACCGCTGCCTTCTCGTCCTTTACGCAAGTTCGAGCTACACCGTCGACGGACACGTGGTATCGAAGGTCATCATCGAAGAGAGCATCCCGCTCGGGACAACAAAGCATACGGAAGACTCGAAAAGGATCGCGGTAAGGCAGCCCATCCTCATCGGGGCAATCGCCTGCGTCGTCATCATCCTCGGGTTCGCCGGGTATTACTTCGTATCGACGGGATTTTTTAAAAGCTCTGCACCGCAACCCGTTGCCGTCGCAGCGACACCCGCACCTAGTCCCGCCGTGAAACCTCAGGAGGCGCAGCAGCCAGCGCCTGCCACAGCCGCACCTCCGGCCGCCGCGGCGTCAGCGGCAGCACCGGCGGCAAAACCAGTTGCGGAAGTGAAGAAACAGGTCAAGAAAGTTGTTGTCAATACGGACATTGCGAATATAAGGTCGCGTCCCGATGTAGACTCCGATAGAGTAGGGATTATCCCGAGAAATGAAATATTGACCGTCCTTGACGAGAAAACCGGCACCGACAACCAAAAATGGTACAAGATCCGCCTCTACGAAGGCCGCGACGCCTGGATATCGGCCACAGTGGTCAAAAATAGGTAATAGGTAATGGGTTATAGGTAATAGGAA
>CAIQJW010000309.1 GCA_903872255.1 uncultured delta proteobacterium
CGTCCGTAAATAACTAAATAACTCTTGATAGCCCTTGGAAAAAGGGTATGCGTAGTGAGCTATTTACTTATTTACGGACGTCCCCTGTTACTAACAAACTCAATAACAAAGGTGATCACGATGATGAGAACAAAAATGCCGGGCCTGACGTGCTGTTTTACGGCAATTGCCCTTCTGGCCCTACTCGCAGCCCAGGACTGCTTCGCGTATACCCTTCCCAAAACAGGTCCCACCGTGAATGCCTTCGTTCCCTCCGGCCATAAGATCATGCAGCAGGCGACGGGAGATCTGAACAAGGACGGTATACCCGATGCGGTGCTTGTGCTGAAGGACAAGAAGGAAGAGAAGGAAAATAGCGATGCCGAGGATGTGCCCCGCCTTCTCGTGATAATCTTCGGCGTTAAAGGAGGAGGCTATACCCTGTCGGCGATGAGTGAGGATACCATCCTCTGCAAAACCTGCGGCGGTGTTTTCGGCGACCCCTTTGCCGATCTGAAGATCATCCGGGGCACGATCGTCATCGATCACTACGGTGGCAGTTCCGACCGCTGGGGATTTACCCACCGCTGGCGCTTTCAGGACGGCGACTGGTATCTGATCGGCCTTGCAAGCCGCACCGAGAACAACTTTCGCGGCAACTATGAAACTAAGGATACCAACCTTATAACCGGAGATTGCGTCATCGAGAAGAAACCAGCCTCGGGCAAGGCAAAGATCACCCGGTCAAAGGTTCCCGTGAAACCCCTCAGCAAGCTTTCGAACTTTAAGTTCGACTATTGACCCGTTGCAGCTTT
This sequence comes from uncultured delta proteobacterium, assembly GCA_903872255.1. GTDB lineage: Bacteria > Desulfobacterota > Syntrophorhabdia > Syntrophorhabdales > Syntrophorhabdaceae > Delta-02. The sequence goes on from CAIQJW010000309.1 coordinate 795, forward strand.
CCCCGTTCCCGAGGGGTGGATTTAATATTCAAGGGGACGACCGTAAATAAGTAAATAACTCCTGATTGCCTAAGAATAATGGTGTGCGTAGTGAGTTATTTACTTATTTACGGTCGTCCCCTTCTTACCGTCGCCCCTTCTCCTCAACGATAGACATCTTCCCTGTGCCCGATCTTTACAATCCACGCCGTGAACTCTTCATCCTGAATCGAATATGAGATCCTGTATCGGCCCTGCCTGATTCGATACCTTTCTTCTCCTGTGAGTTTTTCGCTGCCCAATGGCCTCGGGTTTTCTGATAGCGCTTCGATCAGATGAAGAACCTTTTGAAGTTTCTTTTTTGGAAGAATGCCGAGGTCTTTTCTCGCAGACCCTCTGAAATAGATCTTATATTTTGCCATCTCTCTTCAGTCTTTTTACCATTTCTCCATAACTGATCAGTGGCTCTTTGGCCCTTTCTTCAAAAGCTGATATATCTTCGGCATCTTCCGCAAGGGCTTCTCTGACGGCGTTGTTCACGAGATCAGAAACCGACCGCGCTGTCTCGACGGCTTTGAGCTTGAGAGCCCTGTGGAGATCAGGGTCCAGATACACCGTTGCCCGTTTAGTTGCTTGCATAACGCCACCTCCATGTTACTTACTTATTCACCAGGCTAATAACCCTAAGGTAGTGTAACATCATAACGTCATAACGTCAAGTAACCAAAATCGATTTGTTCTCTTAGAATCAGGCCCACGGCCAGTTTCAAGTTTCAGAAAGAAAGATGCAAAGATCTATTCCCTCCCCCGCCGCGTGTCATCTGCAAATTTCTTGCAAGTTTATTCCTTCTGGATGATATTCCTCATATGGAATATCAAGAGAGTAACAATGGCCAAACCTTTTAAGACTCTCAGGGATAAGATGAAGCCCGAGCAAAGGCATACGGCAGAAGAAAAGGCAAAGAAAATGCCTGCCGAAATGCCCCTTCAGGAACTGCGCCAGGCCAGGCACCTGACCCAGGTGACTTTAGCCAAGAATCTGAAAGTACAGCAAGCCGCCATTTTGAAGATGGAAAACCGAACCGATATGTACATAAGCACATTAAGAAATATGATCAAGGCAATGGGGGCGACCTCGAAATTCTGGCGAAGTTACCTGACCGATGCGTTCGCATAAACCAGTTCGAGGAAATTGAAGAAAACACATAAGAATCAGCCGGAAGCCCATATAATGAATAATTGCAGGACCTGACCCGATATGCCTTCGTTTTGCCGTTCGCCACGGAGGACATTCCACGGCGGGCGTCGCATCATTTCTTAACATGAACCCGCCAGCAGCAGGGTATGTGGTGGAACGGGGAGAGAGGATCGCCCGGGAAACAAAGTATGCTTTGTGAGTTATTTACTTATTTACGGTCGTCCCCTTTCTTCCCATGAAAAAGTTATAAGGGGCCGCCCTCTTCCCTTTTTTTCTAAGACGGTGTAGAGTTTCGGATGGAGCATAGTTCAACAACCGACAGGTATCCGTATGCCCTGAAGACGGCTTTACAGCAAAGCCGCTTCGAGAACATCCTGGACGCTAACATGTTCACTGCATATATTCCCAAGGACGCGGGCGTCCCCCGCTTCTCGGACCCCCGCAAGACCGGGACGATGAACGTCGGGATATACCGCCAGCCCGGCTATGTTAATTTCCCGCAGATCAACCAGGTCTTCAGCTGCATCGGTTATATAAAACGCATCCAGAGCCTGGACAACCTGAAATACCTTCCCGTGCTGTATGAAGAACTCGGCAGCTTCCTCAAGGTTATGGAGGACATTGCGTACAACCTCGATATCATGTTGCCGCGGGAGATCTACGAGGCTCACAAACGCGGATTCGAGAACTTCGCCGGCACCTATCACACCCCTCGCAGCAAGGAAGTGGAATGGATCGACAAGATCCGCAAGCACCAGTTCCTCTATCTTGAAAAGATCGACGCACTCATTGAAACGCTCAAGGCCCGCGGCTGTGTCTTCGATCACAGCGAGGAGCCGCTGTACGCGGCTATCATATCCGTTTGCCGGGGTCTCGCTGACGGCGCTCCGACAGGTCACGGTGCCTCCTTCGACACGGGCTGCGCCTTTATTGCCAACTGCTGCACGAGGGCGGCGCTTGACGGGCAGTCTAAAGTGGTCTGGTCCGGGGACGGGCAGGTGCTGAAACTGCTCAGGCACGTCTACAGCATCCCCGATATCTGCGGGGCCTTTCCCCAGGTCTACCTGCGTTCGAGCTACTACCCCATGAACTTCGCCGAACTGTTCCCGAAATGGCACGGAAAGGCGGCGTGAATCTGCCCGGGCGTTCCCAGGAATGTATGATTTAAAAACCTCATCCAGGAAATTCTATTATCAAATACATACGATGTTATATAATACAGATAGTTTCATCGAACACTTTCCAAACCTGTCGATGACAATACAGGTTATTCTTCCGGAATCCCGCTTTAAGGCTCATTATGACTGTAAAATACCCTTTTAGGCAATTATGATGATATAATATATTCTGTTTTATTCATTATTATTGTATTAGTCGAATAATTACAAATACAGTTTAAGACCACCTTTGGTGATAGTTTCAAGTTTCAAGCGAAAAACCTTCATCATCCCGGCCTGAAGAGTCGGGATGATGAACTTCCCCAACATTCCTGTTCCAGGTTGCAGGCGGCTATAATTTGCACTAGCCAAAAAGAGCGTTTACAACCACAGGCTCAATAGTTGAGGTGCGGAAGCCTATGAGGTCAACAGCATACCCACCCCTGGCCTTTCCCTTAACGATGAGGACGTTTATTCAAAGGAGGAGCCCGGACGTTCCCAGGAATGTATGATTGCAAGACCTGACCCCATATGCCTCCCCGGAAAATACTGTCTTAACCGCGGTTAAAAAAACTCATCAGGGCATATCTGAATTCCATCACCTGTTGAACGACGGCAAACAGCCAGGCTGCAAAGAACATGATCGCGGCCTGGCCATAGCCGGGCCAAACGGCCTGCACGTTTTGTTCATACGGCCTCAATTCAACCCGTGCCATACCCAGCAAACGCACCAGGATTATGGCAGCGACGAACGCGCCGAAATAAAGCAAAACCCGGTGGACCGCCAGGTTGATGGAGGAGTCGGCCGAGATAAGGGTCACGCGCAGCACCAGGGGTGCAAAGAAGAGCAGAAATGCCGCGCCAAATTTCAAACCCATGCCGAACCACACGCCGACAAGCATGCCCAGCGGCATTATGACCGCCAGGAACACCACGCCTGCCACCACCGCCTTCCCCGATATGCCCATTTGCCCCACCTGTTTCAGTCCTTGGAGCAGAACAGGCCACCGCTCCTGTCCACCGACCATTGCCAGCAGGAAACACACGGGAATGGTGGCCAGGGTGGCGAACATCAGCATCCGCGTGTAGCCCACATTTTGCCCGGGCCGGATAACATGCATGATAAGCGAATAAATGTAGGATCCCGTGATAGCCAGATTGATCAAGATTACGATGCGCTGCATCATGACTTTACCTCTCCCGGAGAACCCCGGATGTCCCCGAATCTATTAAACGCACGACAACTTAATCTAAAACGATCCTTTTTTTCAAAGCAGTTATCTCTCTGGCCAGTTCCGTTTACGTTATGGATGGATCTTTCATCTAACCTTCCCTTGGTGATACATGGTGTCTCTACGAAGAATGCTAGAATAAATATGTTAATGTGTCAAACGGATAGCCACACAAAACGTAGTTGTGTCTGCCAACACACAGGGGGGGGGAACAGAGGAACGACCGTAAATAAGTAAATAGCTCAGAACACATAGTCTTTTCCCCGGGCTGCCAAGAG
>CAIQJW010000310.1 GCA_903872255.1 uncultured delta proteobacterium
CCGGGATGACGGCGGGTGGGAGTTGGCGACACAACCCTTTCACCGAGATGACAGCTGGTGGGGTGAATGCCCGTATGTCCCGGGGTGATGGGGAGGGGAATTGCGACACAGCCTCCAAGCCCGGAATGACGAACAGTAATAGACCTCACGCCCTCGCGGTTTTCTTTATTCGGCTTTCATGATACTATGTCGTCACGATGACCTTTGCCAAACACCTTAAAAAGAAGTTCATAACCGGGCTTCTTGTCCTTATCCCTCTTATAGTTACCGCGTATATCGTTTTTCTTGTTGTTTCCTTTATAGAAAATTTTGTGGGTCCGGCCTTGCGTAACATCTTCTTCCAGGTATTTCAGCGCGAGGTCTACATAACAGGAACGGCGTTCCTTATTTTTATAATCATTACGTATTTTACGGGCCTCTTTGTATCCAACTATTTCGGTAAAACAGTTTTTGCACGGGGTGAAAGGATCGTTGCAAGGATCCCGATCGTAAAAAGCATCTACGGGTCCGTAAAAGATATGACCGAGGCATTCTCTTCCGACAAGATAAAATCGTTCAAGGAGGTTGTCCTCATTGACTTTCCGTTTAAAGGAAGATATGCGATAGGGCTTGTGACGAACAGGGTAGAATTGAACGGGGTACGGCATTGCTCGGTATTTATCCCGACCACGCCGAACCCAACCTCGGGATATGTGATCCTGGCCCCGGAGAGTGATCTTTTATTTCTCGACATGGCGACGGACGATGCATTGAAATACGTTATCTCGCTGGGAACTTCCCGCAATGGGTTTACATGCAGCGCGAAACCATAATAGCCGCACTAACGGGCATCCGGCGGGTAATACTCAAATCCCTTATATTCATCGGACTGGCAGGGGCAGCAAGCTTCATTTTCTCGCGCCACATTATGCGTTTCATGATCAGCGTCGCGGGCGTCAAACTGTATTACCTCACGATACAGGAGGTTTTTTTCAGCAGCGTTAGACTCGCCCTGTTTGCAGGCATCTTCTTTGCGCTGCCCTTTGTTTTCTTCCTGGCCTGGAACGAATTGAAACATCTGTACGGTATTAAGAAAGCATACGGTTGGATCCTGGTATTTGCCGCAATATTGCTTTTTTATGGAGGAAGCGTTTTTTGCTACGCAATAGTTCTGCCGTCAGGCCTGAAATTCCTTGTTTCCGATTATGAAAGCGCGGTCTTAAAGGCCATGATATCTATTGACCGCTATATTACGTTCTGCTCGACAATGATATTCGCGTTCGGGACCACCTTTGAAGTCCCCCTCATTCTCCTCGCACTCGGAAAATTGGGTATCGTCAAGGCGGGGGCACTGGTGCGTACCCGGCGATATGCGATCCTCGGTATCGTGATCGCCTCCGCGCTCATAACACCGACACCCGATGTCTATAACCTGATGCTGCTTGCCGTCCCGATGTATGTCTTTTACGAGATCGGCATAATCCTTGTGAAACTGGTCCAGAAAAAGGACGCCGAAGCCCGTCAATCCACGGATTGACGATATGCCGGAGATAGGGTGAAATTAAATGCCTGTTGACCATTTGATCGTAATCTATATAAAATGAAGACCAAAAAAGGAGATATCATCATCAGATGGACAGTCGCCGCCGAGAAGGCATATATCTTTTCAGACGGCACCCAATAAGATATGGAAGCGTACATTGCTAAATATGGATATATCGGGATATTCGTCGGTACGTTCCTCGAGGGCGAAACCACGGTACTTCTGGGTGGGATCTTCTCCCGCTTAGGATATATGAATATCCTCATGGTCATGTTCTATGCCTTTGCCGGCACCCTTGCGGGGGATTGCACATTCTTCTGGATCGGAAGATACTTCGGCAAGACCATCATCGAGCGTTTTGAATTTGTCAGGAACAAAGTGCCGCTCGCAAACAAGATCATCAATCATTACGGCAATTTTATTATTTTTATTATCCGTTTTCTCGTCGGTATCCGGGCCGTTGTCCTGATCCTTCTCGGATGCACGGATATGAAGGTCAGCAGGTTCATCATGTTCAGCATTCTTAATTCGATATGCTGGAGCATATTTGTCGGTATGATCGGGTATCTTTTCGGGCGGGTCGTATTTGTCTTTGTCGATGACATCAAGAAATATGAAACAATTATTGTGCCGGTAGTCCTGGGTCTCGTCGTGCTGTTTATTTTCGTTTACCGGTATATCATGAGCAGGAAGGAGAAGGAGACCTATGGAGATTAATGAGAAAATGATGCGGGAACTTCGGAAGAAGTTAGACGTCGAGATGAATAGAAAAGAAATTGAGATCATCGATCACTGGAAACAGGAGATCGAGTCCGTCTACCGAAAACAATATGACAATCTCGCGGCCGTGCAGATCGAGATGAAACGCGTCATTGAGCGCATGGCGAACAGGATGTCGATCCTGAAAAAGATGGTGAGGGAAGAATCGTGAAACCCTTGAGCTTCAAATTCTTGGCCGCCACGGTAAAGCCGGGGCGGTTTTTTGTTATTCTGGCAATTGTGCTATGTCTGGTTCTCCTGGTCTTTGCCGGCACCGATATGTTGCAGGCCCAAGGTGTTTTCCGGAAGAATGCCGTGCCGGCTGACAAGAGGATGGGTGACCTCGAAAAGGATGTCATGCGTCTCCAGAGGCAGGCGGACATTTTCAATCTTGATGCCCTGCCTGAGAATCTTGTCCTGTGCGATAAAAAAATACCCATCTCTCGGGGGGATATACGGGAACGCTTCGAGCGGGAACTTTTTCAGCTCCTTGAAAACAAAGGGCTCCTGACGATCGTGATCAAGCGCTATTACAAGTACCTGCCGATGATAACGGACGAGATAGTACGCGCGGGGGTTCCTTCGGACCTCATCTATCTCGCGGTAACTGAAAGCTATTTGAACCCGCGGGCAGTTTCCCGTGCAAATGCGTCAGGCATGTGGCAGTTCATGATAGAAACCGGGAAAATGGAAGGCCTGATCGTTAATGAACATATTGACGAAAGGTACAATATGAAAAAGTCGACTCGTTCGGCCCTTATGCATCTCAAAAAGCTCAACGGCCAGTTCAATGACTGGCTGCTGGCGATGTCTGCGTATAACGCCGGGCCCGGAAGGGTGCGCGAGGTTATTGAAAACCAGGGTACGCGGGATTTTTTTGAAATGTACCTCCCTGAAGAGACCGAGAGGTATGTTTTCAGGATACTCGCGATCAAGGAGATCATCTCGAACAGGGAGCGCTACGGGATATATATCGAAGAGAAAGAATTGTACCGCCCCGCCCTGATCTCGGAAGTGCTTGTCGAATCAAGCCGAGAATTTGATTCCAGCATGCTGGCGAAGGCCATGGACGTATCATACAGAGCATACCGTATCAACAATCTTCACCTGAGAAAATACAAGCTCCCTAAAGGCACATACAGGGTTAACGTGCCTACGGAAAAGAAAGATTCTTTCATCAAAAAAATGAAATCATACAGTTACATTCAATGCCAGTGATCCGGGATGTGCTTTGGAGGTTTGATGTTCCGCATATTGCGAGAGCGATAGCAGGACTCTGGCGGGCCGTAGAGCATTGTCAAAAATAAAAATATTTCCTATTTTTCTGATTGACAAGACTGACGAAATTAAGATAAAGTTTGCCATTGTGAAATTGTGAACAAAGTGGCCCGAAAAGTTTCATCTTCTGTACTTTAATATTAATGCAGCAACTTCAAAGAGGATCTGAGACATGCTCGAGTACGTAGCAATCTTTGTCATGATGTGCCTTGCCGGGATCATTGCCACCGTCATAATCGGTTTTTCGCATGTTCTCGGACACAGGACGAAATCCAAAGCAAAACTTGCCCCCTATGAATGCGGTATGACAACGATAGGTCCAACCCGCAGGATAATGACCATCCGTTACTATATCGTTGCCATGCTTTTCCTCGTGTTCGACATCGAAATCATCTTCCTGTATCCCTGGGCGGTAATTAGCCGCAAGCTCGGGCTCTTTGGCTTCATAGAGATGATCATTTTTGTGTTCATTCTTTTTATAGGATATATCTACATCTGGAAAAAAGGTGCATTGGAATGGGAATAGAAAATAACGCATTGATATCAGGGGTTGACTGGCTTATCAACTGGGGCAGAAAAAATTCTCTGTTCCCTGTCACGTTTGGCCTTGCCTGCTGTGCTCTCGAAATGATGGTCGCGAGTTGTGCGGAATATGATATCGCCCGTTTTGGCGCTGAGGTATTTCGCCCGTCGCCCAGGCAGTCGGATCTTATGATCGTGGCCGGAACGCTGACAAAGAAGATGGCCCCCGTGGTACGGAGGATATACGAACAGATGCCGAACCCCAAATGGGTCATTGCATACGGGGCATGTGCATCATCGGGCGGTATCTTCAGGTCCTACAGTGTTGTACAGGGAGTCGATCAGATAATCCCGGTTGACGTATACATCCCCGGATGCCCTCCGCGGCCGGAGGCGTTGCTGAAGGGTATTATGGAACTCCAGAAGAAGATACAGAAAGAGACAATTAAAGACAGACCTCTGATAACATTGCCCGGGAAGAAGAGCGCATGAGCGACAACGGCGAATACCTAAAAATACTCTCCGGTAAGGAAGCAGGGATAAAGATCGTACCGGCACCGCCCGGCGAACCGTGTGCGGTGGTCGGTCGGGATAGTATCCGCCAGGTCCTCGACCATTGCAGATATGACCGCGACCTTGGCTTCAATATGCTCGTCGACATGTTTGCGGTCGATTACATGGGTGAAGAACCGCGCTACGAGATCGTGTACATACTCCGCTCAACGAAAACCAACGCACGGATCGCGGTGAAGACCCGGACGGGCGAAGAAGGCATAGAGACGATCAGCGATATTTGGCCGGCGGCCAATTTTCTCGAAAGAGAGATATACGACATGTTCGGGGTACCGTTCGCTAACCATCCCGACCTGCGCAGGATATATAACCCCGATGATTTTGAGGGACATCCTCTGCGCAAGGAGTTTCCCCTCGAAGGTAAAGACTTCGATAAGCCTTTCGTAGTGGATCTGGAGAACGAATAAATGGCTGAATCAAAGTACATGACGATCAATATGGGGCCTCAGCATCCCGCTACGCACGGGGTTCTGAGGGTAGTCCTTGAACTCGACGGCGAAACGATCATTTCGAGTACCCCCGATATCGGGTACCTCCATCGCGGAATAGAGAAGATCTTCGAAAACAGGACGTACTGGCAGGGAGAGCCGCTGACCGACAGGCTTGATTATACGAGCGGCCATTCAAATAACCTCGCCTACTGCCTCGCCGTTGAAAAACTTATTGGCGTTGAGATCCCGAAAAGGGCACAGTACATCCGGGTAATGCTGAGCGAACTGCAGCGTATTGCCGCACACCTGCTCTGGGTATCGACCCATGCCCTTGATATGGGCGCCATGACAGTCCTTTTCTACGGCTTCCGCGAAAGGGAGTCGTGCCTGAAAGTTTTGGAAACTGTTGCGGGCGCACGACTCATGCCCGATTATATACGGTTCGGCGGCTTAAGAGAGGAATTGCCGGAAGATTTTCTCAAGGAAGCCAGGGCATTTATCGAAGAACTTCCCGGCAGGATAGACGAGTACGAAACCCTGCTTACAGAGAATGTAATATGGAAAGGCCGCCTGAAAGGGGTATGCCCGTTAAGCCCGGAGGATGCGATCGGATTTGGTGTCACAGGCCCGATGCTCCGTGCTTCAGGTGTCAACTACGATGTCCGCAAGGCGTATCCGTATTCCAGTTATGAGGACTTCGATTTTGAGATCCCCCTCGGAACGGTTGGCGATGTATACGACCGGTACCTTGTCAGGCTTCAGGAGATGAGGCAGTCGATAAGGATCGTTGCCCAGACCATCGAAAAATTGCCGGAAGGGCCGATCAAAGCTGATGCGCCTGCATACGTTCCGCCGGAAAAAGAAGATGTGGCTCATGACATGGCGGCACTTATCCGCCATTTCAAATTAATGACAGACGGCTTCAGACCGCCTAAGGGCGAGGCGTATGCCTCTATTGAATCATCGAAAGGTGAGCTCGGGTTCTTCATTGTCAGCGACGGTACGGACAAACCCTACCGCGTCAGGATCCGCCCGCCTTCATTTCTCAACCTCGGCTCGATATCGAAGATGATAGAAGGATCGCTGGTTGCTGATGTTGTAGCAGCGATAGGAAGCGCCGATATAGTTCTCGGCGAAATAGATAAATAAGGTTGATTATGGCAGACGTGATCTTCAGTTCCTGGCAGGGTGAGATAGTAGACAATAGGGGTAAGGCCCGCGAGTCTTTCGAAGCCCCGAAGGTAAAGCTCCCCGGAGAGTTTGAGAATGGTCTTCCCGTAAAGGCGTTCATGGGATGGGACGGCATCATCCTCTGTGATGAAAGCGTGGACATAATCGATATGTCCGTAAAGTACGCTGAAGCCATCCAGAAAGAATCCTGCGGCAGGTGCATACCGTGCAGGATAGGAAGCAAGGTCATCCTGGGCACCCTGCGGGGCATTGCGGAGGGGCGCGGCAAGAAGGAAGACCTTGACAAGATCCGCACCATAGCCGCGACGATCAAAGACGGCTCGAAATGCCAGATCGGGCAGACGGGCTTTGTGCCGCTCCTTCAGGCCATGTCATTTTTCGGCCCGGAATTCGACCGGTCGATAGCCGAAGGACGAAAGGCCAAACCGGGCGATTACAGGATCTCCGTAACGGCGCCGTGCATGAGCGTTTGTCCGAGTCAGCTCGATATCCCGGCTTACGTCGAGGCGATAAGCGAGGGACGGTTCACTGAATCCCTTAAAAAGGTCCGCGAGAACACCTGCATGGCCGGCACCCTCGGAAGGGTCTGCGTGAGGCCCTGCGAATCCAACTGCCGGCGCGCGAATATCGACGAGGCGATCTCGATAAAGAGTCTCAAGAGATTTGTGGCGGACTGGGAAGTCGAGAAAAGTGTCAAGCGGGACATTACACCGAAGATAGATAAATCGAAGAAGATAGCTGTTATCGGCGCCGGCCCTGCCGGCCTTTCCTGCGCATATTACCTTGCCCAGATGGGGTATCCCGTAACGGTCTTCGAAAAGCTCGGCGAGCCGGGCGGAATGGCCGCGGTCGGCATCCCCGACTACCGTCTGCCGAGGATGACCCTTGACGTTGAGGGCAAATTCGTCGAATCGTTCGGCGTCACGATAAAGTACGGGGTTGAACTGGGTAAAGACATTACCCTCGACCAGATTCAGAAGGAATTCGATGCGGTCTTTATCGGCGTTGGCGCCCATACATCACAGCCTATGGGTGTTCAGGGTGAAGATGCAGGCTACCGCGGCTTTATCGCCGGCGTGAAATATCTCCTCGATATCAACAACGGCGTAGATCCGTATCCCGAGGGTAAAAAGGTCGTCGTTGTCGGCGGCGGCAACGTTGCAATGGACTGCGTCCGTTCATCGTTCCGCATCGGCAAGCCCGACGTCCACCTCGTATATAGAAGGACCAAAAAGGAAATGCCTGCTGACCCCGTCGAGATTCACGAGGCAGAGGAAGAAGGCGTTGAATTCCACTACCTGTGCAACCCGTCCCGCATCATCGAGAAGGACGGCAAGGTTGTCGGCGTCGAGTGCATCCGTATGGAACTCGGCGAGCCGGACGCCAGCGGCCGCAGAAGGCCGGTTCCCGTCCCGGACTCCGAATTCGTGATCGAGACCGATATCCTGATACCGGCGATCGGTCAGGCAATTGACTGGTCATTCCTCGAAAAGAAGGAAGAGTTTGCGATAACAAAATGGAATACCTTCCAGGTTGACCAGGAGACATTCGCGACGAACATCCCCGGCATCTTCTCGGCCGGTGACTGCGAAACGGGCCCCGACGTCCTTGTTCGCGCCTGCGGCAACGGCAAGCGTGCAGCTTGGAAGATCGATGAGTATTTGAAAGGCGAGAAGCCAAAGGCCAGGGAAAGCGAGAAATACGTGAAGTTCTTCGGTCAATTCAAGGTCTACGACAAGAACGAGAACGTCGGCTTCTTGGGCGACCACCCGAGGATGTTGCTTCGGGCTATGGCTCCCGAGGTCAGGAAATGGACGTTCGAAGAGTTCGAACAAGGGTTCCGGACCGACGAGGCGATCACGGAGGCTTCACGCTGCCTTCGCTGTTATAGAATAGGGATGATCGCAGTTGGCTGAAAAGGGAACAGGAATGATAACACTCAAGATAGACGGCAAAGAGATAAAGACCGAGGAAGGCAAGACAATACTCGAAGCTGCCCGGGAGAACAATATATACATCCCGACGCTGTGCTACCACGAGAACCTTCTTCCCATTGGCTCCTGCAGGCTTTGCATCGTTGAGATCGACGGATACGAAAAACCCATGGCGTCATGTACGACCGGGGCCGTCGAGGGTATATCGGTCACGACCCAGTCCGAGAAGCTCTTCGCGATGCGCCAGGAATATGTCAAGTTCCTCCTCATCAATCACCCGCTGGAATGCCCCCACTGCGATTCCGGTGGTGAGTGCCGCCTTCAGGACCTCGCCTTCGAGCACAGGATAGAAAAAGTCGATCTCGAGGCGGAAAGGGAGCCGAAGACGGTAAAACCGTACGCCACGGCAATGATCAGGTATGCCGAGGACAGGTGTGTCCTCTGCCTGCGCTGCGTCCATGCGTGCCGCGAAGTTTCTGGCCGGAAGGTCCTGGAACTGGCAGGGACCGGTATAGAAGCCGCGATGACGCCTGCGGCCCCCGCGGACTGCATCTCGTGCGGAGAATGCCTCTTCATGTGCCCGGTCGGTGCCCTTACCGAACAGGAAAGCCCCCAGAAAAGCAGGAAATGGCAGACGAAGCGGCAGACAACAACCTGCCCGCACTGCGGTTTCGGATGTTCGCTCGATCTTGACGTATATGAAGACAGACTCATAACGAAGGTCGTGACGAACCCGTCACTTTTGCCCAACAAGGGCTCGTTGTGCGTAATGGGCCGTTTCGGGTATGATTTCGCAAATAACGGGGCGCAGCTCACCCAACCGACCGTCAAGCAGGGAGCGGAAGCTGCCGGGGCAACGTTGGCTCAGGCTGTTGAGACAACCGCATCAGCCCTGACAAAACTTGATAAAGAAGGAAAGTCGATCGGCTTTATCGTATCTGCGCGGGCAACCAACGAAGAAGCCTACATGATAACGCAGATCGCAAAGAATTTTTCGAAAACCGTGTTCGGTACAGCAGGATATTACCATACGGGCAGGGTGCTTGAAACGATGCGCCGGATGGGTATCCCGTATCCCTACGAATACGGGGCGCTGAATGCGTGCGATCTTATCGTCGTTGCCGGTGCGGACCTCGTCGGGAATAACCACCTCCTCGCCAACAAGGTCCGGGAAGCGGTAAAGAATACCGGCGCCAAAGTGGCCGTGGTCGATCCGTCGCCTGTCGCCCTCACACGCGTAAGCGATGTCTGGGTGAAAGTCGCGCCGGGTTCAGATGCGGCATTCTTCACCGGTATCGCCGCCCGGCTGATCGCCGATAAAAAGAATGACCCCGAGGCCGCGAACATCGAAGGTCTTTCGGGAAGCAAGGCGGATGCTCTGGCCGCGTGCGGTATAGATGAGAAGAGCGTTGACAAGTTTTATAAGCTTCTCCGAGACGCCTCTTCGATCGCGGTCATATTCGGGACCGGTTTGAGCGGCAAGGCCGAAAGCATGGAGGCCCTCTTCAACCTCTGTATCGTAAAAGGGATACAGAAGACAGGCGCAGTAATGCCAACCGCCCTTCAGTCGAATGCCGTCGGTACCCTGTCCGTTCTCCCTGATGCCGTTGCCACGTCAGACGTGTTGGAGAAGGCGGACGGGCTTTTTATCTACGAAGACGACCCCTTCCATTACCTTGCCGGCAAGAGCGTGGAGCAGGCCCTGAAAAGCAAGTCATTCCTTGCAGTATGCGACATGTTCGAGACAGGCACATCTCAATATGCCCACGTCGTCGTCCCGACCGGCAGCTTTGCCCGAAAAGAAGGCAGCTACGTCGCCGAGGACGGGTACATGCGCAAAGTAGTTCGGTCCGAAGGCAGTGCATCACCGGGATTCGAATTCTTGAGGATGCTCCTTGACCGGCTCGGCGGAGGATTGTATAAGGACGAGGCCGAGGCATCGACAGTTATTTTCGGAAAAGAGATACTCGTAAACGACGATCTCGGCAGGGCGGGCCTTAAGCCAACGAACGGTACGGCAAAGATTGCGTCTCCTGGCAAGATCGAACCGGGCAAACCTGAAAAACCGTTTACCCTTGTCTTGAAGAACGTCTTCTTCCACCATCACCTGGCAGGAAAGGCCGTTTATTCCAAGATGGCTTACCTCCAGAATCCCCCTATCGCCGGCGACAGGCTGTTCATCTCGCGCGAAGATGCCGAAGCTCTCGGGATTGCGGACGGCGGCCAGGTGGTCATTGAGTCCGACCACGGCAAAGTCGAGTACCCTGCAGCGATCAAGGAAGGCCTGAAGAAGGGCGTCCTCGAGTATAGAATGTTGAAGAACAGGCGGGACGTATTGAATCTGACCGATGGGTATGCCAAACACATCGCAGTGACGGTAAAAAAAGGTTAAAGCATGGAACAGTTCTACCCGTTAATCGAAATGGTGGTAAAGAACATAGTCGTGGTGATGGTTCTTATGGGTTTTGTGGCGTACACCACTCTCCTTGAAAGAAAGCTTCTAGGCCGTCTACAGGTAAGGCCCGGACCCAACAGGGTAGGATTTTTTGGCCTTCTCCAGCCGCTCGCAGATGGCGTCAAATCTTTCTTCAAGGAAGACATCATCCCTGATGAGGCCGACAAAGTCCTGTATGTACTTGCGCCCGGCATATCATTGTTTGCAGCATTGAGCATGTTTGCCGTTATTCCGTTCGGATCAACTATCAGCCTTCTCGGCAGAGATATCAAGCTTGTTGTGGCTGATATAGACACAGGGCTCTTGTATCTGCTTGCCGTGGCGACCCTGGGCGAATATGGTATTGTGCTCGGCGGATGGTCATCCGGAAACAAATACGGTGTGCTCGGTTCTCTGCGCGCAGCCGCCCAGATGATCAGCTACGAAGTGGCCCTTGGCCTTGCGGTCATCGGGACCATCATCCTTGCGGGGTCACTCAACCTCAGCGATATCGTAAGGGCGCAGGAGGGCATGTGGTTCATCGTAAAGTATCCCTTCGGTTTCATTTTTTACATCATAGCTGGATTGGCAGAAATTAACAGAACACCGTTCGACATGCCGGAATCGGAAAGTGAGCTGGCATGCGGTTTTAATATTGAGTACAGCAGTATGAAATTTGCGACGTTTATGATCGCGGAATATGCCCATATGTTCACCGTAGCGGCGATCGTTACGACACTTTTCCTCGGCGGATGGATGGGCCCGTGGCTGCCCGGACCGGTATGGTTCATCATTAAGGTCGCGGCAGTCATCTGCTTCTTCATCTGGGAGAGGGGAACATATCCGCGGTTGAGATACGACCATATCATGCAGTTCGGATGGAAGGTCCTACTGCCTCTTACTCTTCTTAACGTTGTCGTAACTGCTGCCCTCGTGGCTATGGGGGTGTTATAATGCAAGATAAGATAGTCCTTCCTCTCCTTAAAGGTCTTCGACTGACATTCACGCGGATATTTACGAAGACTATTACGTACCAATACCCGGAAAGGAAGCACGAAGTTCCGGAAAGATGGCGTGGCGTGCACTACTTCAACAAGAACGAAGCCGGTGAAACGGCCTGCGTTGCCTGCGGCCTCTGCGTGAAAGCGTGTCCCAACGAGTGCATTACGCTGGAGATTGGCG
>CAIQJW010000311.1 GCA_903872255.1 uncultured delta proteobacterium
ATTACAATTTCCCCGTCATTCCGGTGCTTGACACCGGAATCCAAGGTTTGGCTTTTATGTAACTTTCTGAGTGCTCACAACATTTAAGTACGGAAACTATTGTAGAAACAGAACCTTGGATCCCGGCGTCAAGCGCCGGGATGACGGACAGAGTGAGAGATGCCTTACGCCTTACGCCTTACGCCTTACGCCTTACGCCTTACGCCTTACGCCTTACGCCTTACGCCTTACGCCTTACGCCTTGTTTCTCTCCACACATGCACTATCCTCTGAATGACCGTGACGTGCGTAAGCACAGCCAGGATAATGACGATATAATTGAGGAGAAACGGTATGAAAAGACCCACGAGAAGGAAGAGCGTGCGCTCCGGGCGCTCCAGGATGCCGGTCTTGCATGATATTGATGCGGCTTCGGCGCGTGCTCTGGCGTAGGGTATCAGGGCACATCCGATGGCGGCGATAAAACCGGCCAATGCATGATCGAACTGGTTGTGCCGGACATAAACGAATATGATGGCCCCCATAACCGACAGGTCCGTGTACCTGTCGAGGACCGAATCAAAGAAGCCCCCGAATTGGGTCACCCGGCCCGATCCCCGCGCGATCGCGCCGTCAAGGATATCGAGAAAACCCGCAACGAGGAGAGATACTGCCCCGAGCACAGGGTGTTCGAAAAAAATGAGGAACGCGGCCAGAAAACCGAACAGTGCTCCGGCTATGGTTATCGTATTTGGTGCGACAAATGTGTTTCTGAAAATAAAGCGATACACCGAGATAAAAACGGGGTCAAGCCGGTGACCTATCTTTGGGCCAATCACACCGGCACCTTACCGGGATCTTTCGCCCCGGATAAACTCTTCGACCATGGCTCGGGCCGTTTCATCGGGGAATTGCCTGATCGGGTGCTTCATCGTATATGCCGATATTGACTCCAGGACTCCCCCGATTCCCCTGTCGCGGGCAACCTTGCAGCACCGTATCGCATCGATGATAACTCCCCCGCTGTTCGGCGAGTCTTCGACGGAAAGCCTCAATTCGCAATTGATGGGAATATCTCCGAAGATCCTGCCCTCAAGCCGCATGAAGCAGACCTTGTTGTCTTTTTGCCAGGGAACATAATCGGATGGGCCGATATGTATATTATCCGCCGGGATCGGTACATCAATATTCGACTGGACCGCTTCGGTCTTCGATATCTTTTTAGATGTCAGCCTTTCCCGGTTGAGCATGTTGAGAAAATCGGTATTGCCGCCGGTATTCAACTGGTACGTGTTGTCGAGCTTCACGCCGCGGTCGTTGAAAAGCTTTGCAAGCGTCCGGTGGATAATGGTTGCCCCGATCTGGGATTTCACGTCATCGCCTATGACCGGTATCCCCTTTTCTTCAAACCGGCGCGCCCATGAATCATCGGAGGCGATAAAAACGGGTATGCAGTTAATAAGGCTCACGCCTTTTTCGAGGCACGCCTCAGCGTAAAAACGCGCCGCCTTTTCAGAGCCTACCGGAAGATAATTGAGGAGAATATCGATCTTTTGATCCTCTAGAACAGCCGCGACATTTACCGGCGCGGCACGGGAAACGACGAATGTACTCTGGGGCGGGTACTGCTGCATGTGGGGTGCCACGCCGTCTAAAACGTGGCCCATAAGGACCGTTACCCCGGTTGCCGGGATATTGGATTCGATGGTCTTTGTACAATTCGGAGGAGCGAATATCGCTTCTTCAAGAGGTCTGCCGACCTTGCGTTCATCAATATCGAAGGCCGCTGCGATCTTTATATCTCCGGGCTCATATCCGCAAATATCATGGTGCATGAGCCCTACGGCTTCCTTGTTCTGGCGGGCATAGTGGAAGATACCCTGTATCAGCGAGCTTGCACAGTTCCCCACACCGGCAACGGCAACACGAATCTCGGACATTGCATCTCCTTATATTTATCTTTCTCTTACGAATGTATGTCCTAATATCCTAAAAGGATAGGCTCAGCGCCTGTAACGTTCTATGCCGGCCTCATAGAGATCGTTGCCAAAAATGTCATTAATGACAAATAGCGGCATGTCCTTTACCTCAAGCCTCATGACAGCCTCCGGCCCAAGGTCCTCATAAGCAATGACATCTGCAGCGACAACCGTGCGGGCCAAGAGCGCGCCGGCCCCTCCCGTCGCTCCAAAATAGAGTGACTTGTGTTCTTTAAGCGCCTTCTTTACAGCTTCGGAACGCTTACCCTTCCCTATCATACCCTTCAAACCGAGAGATATCAACCCCGGTGCATAAGAATCCATGCGTGAACTGGTCGTAGGGCCGCACGAGCCTATGACCTTTCCGGGGGGAGCGGGGGCAGGACCGCAATAATAAATAACCTGTCCCTTTATGTCGAACGGCAATTTTCCGCCCGCTTCGAGTGTCTCGGAAAACCGTTTGTGCGCAGCGTCCCGGGCAGTGTAGATAAAACCGGAAAGCAGGACCTTGTCCCCCGCTTTCAGCGAAGCGGTCACGGCATCCGACAGGGGTGTCTCTATCTTTTTTATGGCGTCGTTCCCGGTTTTAGCTGTCATAGAACGGCCTCCCTCATCCTGTGTGCGTGACATTGGATATTGATTGCCACAGGCAGTGACGCAAGATGACAGGGAGCCATCTTTATATGGACGTCAAGAGCGGTTATCGTACCCCCGTACCCTTGAGGGCCGATACCCGTTTTGTTTATCGCGTCAAGCATTGCCAACTCGAGGTCTGCCATCTCGGCATCCGTGTTTCGTTCCCCGACAGGCACCATAAGCGCTTCTTTGGACAGTAACGCGGACATTTCAAAATTCCCCCCGATCCCGACACCCACTGTAATGGGGGGGCACGGGTTCGGTCCGCCTTTCAGAACCATTTCGAGGATAAACGCCATAACGCCCTCTTTACCCTGCGAGGGGGTGAGCATGCGGACCTCACCGTAATTTTCGCTCCCGCCTCCCTTTGGCAGGACGGTGATCTTGAGTTTATCCCCGGGAATTATCTTCGTATGAATGATCGGCGGTGTGTTGTCTCCCGTATTCTTTCTTGTAAAAGGATGACAGCATGATTTTCTCAAGAATCCGTTGCGGTATGCCCGCCGGACACCTTCTGCAATTGCCTCTGTCAGGTCACCGCCTGCAATATGCACATCCTGGCCGATCTCGAGAAAGGTCACAGCGAGTCCCGTATCCTGGCATATGGGCATCTTCTCTTCCCTTGCCAGGTCGGCATTCTTAAGAAGTTCGCGGAGCACTTCCTTGCCGACGGGCGATTCTTCCTCATCTATCGCCTTTTTGATCGCGGTATACATATTCTCCGAAAGGTTAAGGTTCGCATCGATGAATAAACTCTCCACCGTAGAAATAATGTCATTAATATGGATCTCGCGCATGCCGGTATACCTTATTCTTCGTAAGGCGCTATAATGCCTTTCTCCATGAGGATCCCCAGTTCATCCTGGGCCCTGCGTATCTTGCTGGCGGCCATATTGTAGAGCTCCTTCTCATCTATGGTCAAACGGGCAACTCCCTGCTTCATGGCCATTTTCGCCACGGCAACAGCCTCCCTCGGAAATACCTCCCATTCACTCATCGTGGGAAGAAGGCGGTCTTCATGAAGGCCTGTATCTTCAGCGAACCGGGCGAGCTCGTATGCGGCTGCAATGCACATCTCGTCGGTTATCGTGCGCGCCATAACGTCAAGGGTACCCCGGAAAATGGCGGGAAAACCGACCGAGTTGTTCACCTGGTTCGGAAAATCACTCCTGCCCGTCGCCACGATCCGGGCGCCCGCCTCTTTCGCATCCCAGGGCCACATCTCGGGTACCGGGTTCGCGCAGACAAACACGATCGCGTTGTCCGCCATCGAAGCGACCCAGTCTTTCTCGATGACATCGGGACCTGATTTTGACAGGGCTATCAGGACATCCTGTCCTTTAAGGGCGGCCGCAGCGTCACCGTCCCGATTTTCGCCGTTTGTTGTCTGGGCAAGCTCAAGCTTTTCTCTGTAATTGGGCTTTATATCGTCGCGCTTCCGGTTGAGTATGCCTTTGCTGTCAACAACAATTATTTTCTTCGGGTCTGCGCCGGCCTTGATCAGCATCCGGACAATACAGACATTTGCCGCACCTATGCCGATCATTGTAATTTTTGCATCTTCGATCTTCTTGCCAACGATCTTGAGCGCATTGACGAGACCGGCGAGCGTCACGGCGGCCGTACCCTGCTGATCGTCGTGCCAGACAGGTATGGGCGATTCAGCCCGTAATTTTTCCAGTATGTAAAAACATTTCGGGCTTTCGATATCTTCGAGATTGATCCCGCCAAACACGGGGGCGATCAGCTTAACGGTCCGTATTATTTCATCCGGGTCCTTCGTGTCGAGGCATATCGGAAAGGCATCAACCCCGCCGAGATATTTGAATAAGAGCGCCTTCCCTTCCATGACGGGCAACCCCGCCATGGGGCCGATATCGCCAAGACCAAGAACGCGGGTCCCATCGCTCACTATGCCGACCATATTTCCCTTGTTCGTGTATTCGTATACCTTTTCAGGATGTTTACTGATCTCCTTGCAGGGTTCGGCTACACCCGGCGTGTACCAGATCGCAAAATCATTGATGTCCCTTATAACGCACTTCGGAATCACTTCTATTTTTCCCTTATAGAACGGGTGCATTTTCATGGCATCGAGAGCAGGCTTGCGGGCCTTTTCAAGCAGTTCTTCCTTGGTGACTCTTTGATCGCTCACGAGACGCCTCCTCATCGTTCAATTCGTAATTGTGTCGACATTTTATTATAAAGACAGTAAAGAGTAAAGAGTAAGGAACAAGGAGTCTCCCCCGCTCTCCTTACTCCTTACTCCTCGCTTCCCTTTTACTGATTCAATTGACAAAGGCCTTAAAATTGGTTATTTTATAACAAAATTGGGCCCAT
This sequence comes from uncultured delta proteobacterium, assembly GCA_903872255.1. Classification (GTDB taxonomy): domain Bacteria; phylum Desulfobacterota; class Syntrophorhabdia; order Syntrophorhabdales; family Syntrophorhabdaceae; genus Delta-02. The sequence goes on from CAIQJW010000311.1 coordinate 4,935, forward strand.
AGCTCAGCTGGAAGAGCCACCGGCTCATAACCGGTAGGTCCTTGGTTCGAACCCAAGTGGGCCCATTGAAAATGTGAATGGTGAAAAAATTTCTCATAGAACGGGTTATTAACTAGTGAAGAGGGGGTGTGCCAACGGGTACACCCCCTCTCATTTTTTTGGAGGCAACGCATTGGAGCACGAACTCGAAACTCTTTTTGAAGCGCAGAAAATTGAAACCCTGATCATGGAGGGTGAACAGAAACTTCTTCAGGCACCGAAGCGGCTTAAACAAATGGAAGGGGAGTTGCTTGCGGTGCGTCAGAAAATCGACAAGGAAAGCGAAATCATCGACGAGTTGGAAAAAGAACGGCGCAAGAAAGAAAAAGAGCTCGAAGTAGAAAAAGACAGGATAAAAAAACTTGAAGTAAAGCTCTGCGATGTAAAAACGAACAAGGAGTACCAGGCCCTTTTAAAGGAGATCGAGGCTGCGAAAGGAGCCAATGACCGTACCGAAGAAGATATCCTCGTCCTTATGGACAAGGTAGAGGACTTGAGGAAGGATTATGACAGCTCAAGCGTTCATCTCGAAGATCTTGAAAAGGACTCCGAGACGGAAAGGACGGTAATCAACAAAGAAATAAAATCCATGGATGCAATAATTGCAAAGCTCACCCAGGAACGTGACAATCTTCTGTCCGTCGTGAGCGAGAACTTACGGAACATTTACGGCATTCTCAGGGAAAAGCGCGGAGGCGTCGCGGTCACAAATATCCGGAACGGGGTATGTCAAGGCTGTAATATGAATATTCCGCCACAGCTTTTTATCGAAGTAACGAAGAACAAATCGCTCATCCAGTGCCCGAGTTGTAATCGCATCCTCTTTTTCCGAGAAAACGATTAATGCAGTGGCATATCAATGTTGACGGCGCATCCTCGGGAAATCCCGGAAGGTCGGGCGCAGGCATCGTAGCGCGCGATAAAGACGGGAACATTACCCTCTCAAAAAGCATCTTCCTCGGTGAGATGACAAACAATATGGCCGAATACGAGGCGCTCCTCATTGCCCTCAATGATGCTGTCCGGAATTCTGTAAAAGAGGTCACTGTCTATACTGATTCGCAGCTGGTCGCCAACCAGGTCAACGGGGTGTACAAGATCAAGAACATGACCCTTTTTCAGTATGTGAAAAAAATAAGACAAACCATAAGCAATTTCGACTATTTTGCGATAAGCTATATTCCGCGTGAACAGAATCGGGAAGCCGATAAACTTGCGAAGGATGCCATATTAAAAGGGTAGACGGGTGATCGCTCCGTTTTATGCGGGGAGGAAAGTCCGGGCATCGAAGGGCAGGATGGTTCTTAACGGGAACCGGGGGCAACCCCAGGGAAAGTGCAACAGAAAATATACCGCCCCCAAAGGGTAAGGGTGAAATGGCGGGGTAAGAGCCCACCAGTCCCGCGGCGACGCGGGAGCTTTGTAAACCCCATCCGATGCAAGGCCAAAGAGGGTGCCGCTTTAAAGAGCGGCATGGATGGCCCGTCCAATACCCGGGTAGGCCGCTTGATATCCGGTTGATACCGGATACAGAGAAATGATCACCGTTTCCGCCTTAAAAGCGGAAAAACAGAACCCGGCTTATAGTCTACCCTTTTAATATGCAGATCAATTGAGGGAACGTTACGAGATATTTTATCATAGTCGGTATGGCCGATGAATACATGCTGAACGCGGGCGCCGAAGATGACGCTTTGAACAGCCTCGGCCTGGTCATGGAAAAATACGGTTATAAGTAATGGACACCCAGGTTAGCCCTAAAGACCGGTTGTCTTTAAAATTTATAATAATATTTCTCATTGCCGGATCCCTTCTTCTGTATTTCACAAATCTCGGAGGGCGCGACTTCTGGGCGCCGGATGAGGGTGATTTCGCACAGATAGTGAAAGAACTTGACAGTGACCCCATCGTGCCCCATTTGAACAATGTACCCTATGGCGAAAAACCTCCGCTTTTTTATTATATCGTTTACGGATTTACCAAAACATTACGGTGTCTCCCAAACGAAACTTCGATGCGCCTGTCGTCAGCTTTCGCAGCATTGATAACCCTCATTCTTTTTTTCCTTATCACCTCCCGGGCATTCGGTCTTTCGCGATCGCTCATCAACGTAATTATTCTCGGGCTCACCCCGCTTTTTTACTGGCAGGCACGCTATCTTCAGGTCGACATGGTCTTTTCGGCTGCCCTCGTTATCGCTCTCCTCGCGTTCTTCAGATTTATGGAACATGGCAGGGCAGGCTGGTATTACGCTTTTTTCATCATGCTCGCGCTGGCCTTTATGACAAAAGGCCCTCTCTCGGTTGCACTCGTTGTTCCGGTTGTTATTCTCTACTGCATTTCCGAGAAAAGGATAGCCGCTCTATTAACCCGGCATACTGCTTTCGGCATCCTGGTGTTCCTCGCCATCATTGTTCCGTGGTATTGTGCCGTGTATTTAAAGGAGGGGTATCCGTACCTGTACGAAAATATCCTTCGCCAGAATTTCCTGAGATTTTTTGAGGCATGGAGCCATAAGCGGCCCTTCTACTATTATTTTACGACGCTTCCATTCGATTTTTTTCCATGGAGTATCTTTTTGCCGCTCGGTCTTTACACCGCGTTCAAAACCTGGAAGACGAATAATAA
>CAIQJW010000312.1 GCA_903872255.1 uncultured delta proteobacterium
ATAAAAAACAGATCGATCTTATCAGGGAATCTTTATGCGTCTACGAAAAAGCCAGGGAATGCAAGTCCCTCTTACGCCAGCAGAAGCTGTTTTTTGAAAATATACAGGATTTCGTTGATGACCGGGGAAGAAGCTGTCTGTTCAGGCTTAAAGAAATGTGCCACGACCTGTTTCGCAACTCGACCGAGGCCAGCTACAAGGAGAAGCTTTTCGACATTACCGTCGGCTATACGTTTCACGGGGCGATGAAGCTTCGGGAAAATCTCTATCTGCTAGAATATTACCAGCCCCAATCAGAAATAGCCATGCAGAACTTAAGTCCGCAGGAACGAAAGATAGTGAATGAAATTGGGGTGCTTGTCAGAAAAGCTCAGACGCGATTGAAGGAGGAATTCAAAGAGGTAGCCACGCTCGCGGACGAACTTGTCGCACAGTTGAAAGATCTGATCCTCCTCTATAAAGAAAATTACCTGCTTCCCCGTTTCCTCTATGAAAATGAAAAACTTATGGTCAAAAGCTATGGCAGGAAAGGCTTTGATGAGATACTTTCAATGGCATATGAGGACGGGAGAAGACTTCTCATACTCAGGGCAGCGACAAGCTATCTCGACAGCGAGTATTTTGAAACTGCCAGAAGACTTTTCAGTCGTATTATCCGAATGGACAACTCTAACAAGGCCGCTCTGTTCTTATATTTGTATTCATCGGCCAACTATTTTTATTACAAGAACATGTTTACCCAGGCCCTTTCACTTGCCGACCGCGCCAGCGCCATGAAGGTTGATGAACTTGTTAAGGCCCGGTATCGTGAGCCCTTAAAGAGACTTATAGCGGACCTTACGGGTGAAATTAAGAAGAAAAGGAGATAGTCTGGGGTTTTTATGCCTATATACGAATATATCTGCCGGAAATGCGGCAATGAATTCGAAGTGATAATATTCGGCGGCGACACTCCGGAATGCCCCGCATGCGGCGACAGGGACCTGCAAAAGAATATGTCATCATTTGGTTTTTCCGTGGGAAATAAATTTAAGTCTTCGGGTAAAACAGGGGGCGGTTGCAGCGGCTGTTCATCGTCCGATTGTTCAAGCTGTTCATGATGCCCGCCCGGAATATGGCCAATAACTAACGTGGTGAAATTCTCCCCAGATCTGATCCTGAGAACAATAAAACATATTCGTGAACAAAAAATTGTCACCGAAGGCGAACGGGTCCTCGTCGGTTGTTCGGGCGGGATCGATTCTGCGACTTTGCTATTTGTCCTCAACGAGGCACGAAACGATGTCGCTTTCGACCTGGGAGTCGCTCACATAAATCATCTCCTGCGCAGTCAGGAATCGGAAAGAGACGAGGCCTTTGTCCGGGATACTGCAGCGGGATACGGCCTTCCGTTCTTTCTAAAAAGGGCGGATGTCAGAGGCTATGCCGCATTACACGGCTTATCCCTGCAGCACGCCGGACGGGACATCCGGTACCAGTTCCTCGATGAAATTGCGGACAATGAAGGATTTACACGTATCGCCACCGCGCATAATCTGGACGACCAGATCGAGACCTTCATTCTTCGCCTTATCAAAGGATCGGGCATTCGCGGCTTATCGGCGATCCCTCCCGTGCGTGATAGGATCATTCGGCCTTTTCTCCACATTTACCGGTCGGAGATAACATCATTTGCAGAGCATTATTCGATCGCATTTGTCGAGGACTCTTCGAATGTAAAGACCGTTTATGAGCGCAATTATATCCGCCACAAGATCATGCCTCTTCTTCAGGAGTTGAACCCTGCATTCAGGGAAAAGATCGGGTCGCTCCTCGGAGATATCGGCGGGATCAACGCAATATTCGATCAAAGAAAAAACTTGTTCATGAGAAGGGTGCGATGTTCTGAAAAAGAGATCATTGTATCTGTCAAAAACTTTACCAAACTCGACGGGGAGGTCCGATACAGGGTAATGGCCGATATATTCGCCCGTCTTACGCCCTCTTTTGTTCCCTTACGCGAACACGTACGCCTGATCGAAAAGATCATTAGTTCAACCAAACCGAATTTACGGGTCAACCTGCCATCGGGACTCAGGGTTAATAAGGTATACGGCAGCCTTGTCTTCACCACCCGGCCCCTGCTTGAGGCAACCCTGGAGATATGCGGGCTCCATACGGGCATGAATCATCTCCCTCACCTGAATATCGACGTCAATGTAAAGAGACTGAAGAAGGCCCCTCTTACGTTTCCCAAGAACCCTTTTATTGCGTTTTTTGATGCCGATAAGTGCGACGATCTTTTGGTCCGCACATTCAGGCCGGGAGACAGGTTCCAGCCGCTCGGCATGCCGCAGCCGGTCAAAGTGAAGGATTTTTTTATCTCCCGCAAGGTCCCGCCCGAGGATCGACAACATATACCGCTCGTGCTTTCAGGAAATGACATCGTATGGATCGCCGGACATCGGATCGACGAAAAGTACAAGCTTGGCAATGCTACCCGGAATGTCCTGAAGATAACCGTGAAAAAAACCTGTCAACCGTCTTCAGATTATGATTGACAGGTTATTCATGCCTGGTGTAAATAAATATCCGCACTAAGGCCCTAACCGGGGCACATCACAGTCAAAGGAGCCCATCATGTTATCCAAAAGAGCTGCCTCACTGAAACCTTCACCGACGCTTGCGATCGCGGCAAAGGAAAAAGTCCTTAAGGCCCAGGGCATAGATATAGCCGGGTTTGGCGCGGGCGAGCCGGACTTTAACACTCCTGATCATGTAAAGGATGCCGCGATCAAGGCCATTAATGACAATTTTACGCGGTATACCCCGGTTGCGGGCATCGACCCGCTCAAGGATGCCGTTATAGACAAGTTCAATCGCGATAACGGGCTTTCCTATAAGCGCGAAGAGGTCATCATTTCGTGCGGCGGAAAACACAGCCTCTATAATCTTTTCCAGGTACTTTTTCAGGAGGGCGACGAGGTCATTGTCCCGGCTCCTTTTTGGGTATCTTATCCTCCCATGATCGAACTGGCCGGCGGAACGCCCGTCATCATGGAAACAAAAGAAGAAGATGATTACCAGATCACGGCGGAGTTGCTCAAAAAATACCTGACACCGAAAACCAAGGCTATTATTCTTAATTATCCGTCAAATCCTGTAGGATCGGTCTTCTATCGCGAGAATCTCGAGGCAATCGGCAGATTGGCCGTGGAGCATAATTTCTTCCTCATCTCCGACGAGATATATGAGAAGCTTGTCTATGATTACGAGCATATCAGCATTGCGTCTATGGATCCTTCTTTCAAGGACCGGACCATTATATGCCACGGCGTAGGGAAGACATACGCGATGACAGGATGGAGGATAGGCTACTCGGCCGGTCCCGCCCCCATTATCAAGGCAATGGGAAACATCCAGAGCCAAAGTACATCGAACCCTACCTCAATTGCCCAGATGGCAGCCGTCGCCGCCTTGAATGGTGACCAGAGCTGCATCGGCACAATGGTGGCTGAATTCAGGAATAGAAAGGATTTTCTTGTAAAAGGCCTGCGCGACATACCCGGCGTTACCTGCTACGATCCGCGGGGCGCATTTTACGTCTTCCCCAATTTCAACTGCGTCATCGGGAAGAAATACAAGGACCGGGTCGTCGACAACTCGACGACATGGACCGAGATACTCCTTGACGAATTTCACACCGCTGTTGTGCCCGGAGTAGAATTCGGTAAAGAGGGGTATTTGCGGCTCTCATTCGCGACATCCATGGATGTTATTCAGAAAGGCCTCGAAAGGATAACCCGGGCAACTGCGTCACTAAAATAAAAGAAAGTTTACCTTTCCCCGCAGACAAGCCGTAGATTCTGTATTTTCAGTCATCTACGGCTTGTCTTTCATCGTGCCTCACGTACTGCGGATGCAAAATGCATTTAATTGTGATAGTATGTTGTATATCACAAGGAGGGTGCAATGGCAGACAGAGATGAAAAGAAACGGGTTACATTTAAATTCAGCGATTCCAGCGCAAATGAAGTTTATATTGCCGGTTCATTTAATTCCTGGGACCCTTCGGTCCGTCCTCTCAAAAAAGACACAAAAGGGATCTGGAAAACAACGATCACTCTTCCTCAAGGGGTACATCAATACCGGTTCATTGTCGATGGACAGTGGATCGAGGACCCCGTCTCTCCGCACAAAGAGATAAACGAGTTCGGCAGCTATAATTCAGTAGTTGTGATCTAAGGAAGAAAACGGCTAACGGCTAACGGCTAACGGCAAAAAAAAAGAAGATCAGGCCCTTTAGCCTTTAGCCTTTAGCCTTTAGCCTTTAGCCTTTAGCCTTGAGCCTTGAGCCTTGAGCCGTTCGCCTTTAGCCGCTCGCCGCTCGCCGTCCCCAGAATCCAATTGTAATCAATGTCAAAAGTGACTATACTCTTGCCATCCAGAGCAGGAGGCAATACGATGCTTGAAGGGCATATTTACAAGACCTTCGATCTTGAATTGAAGGAACTTAAGGAAAAACTTCTTTACGAAGGCGGACTGGTTGAAAAGGCTATCAATAACGCTATAAAGGCACTGCTCGAACGCAATTCGGAGCTGGCCGACCAGGTCATAGAGGACGATCCGATCGTTAACGCGCTGGAGGTTGAGATAGACGAGTTCTGTCTTAAGCTTCTCGCCCTTCGCCAACCGGCCGCGCGCGATCTTCGCTTTATTACCACGGCAATCAAAATAAACTACGATCTCGAACGTATAGGCGATATGGCGGTAAATATCTGCGAACGGGTCCAGGAATTGAACCAGGAACCGATATTAAAGCCCTATATCGACCTGCCGATGATGGCGGAAACGGTACAGCTCATGTTGAAGGAGAGTCTGGAGGCCTTCGTCAGGGAAGATGTCACGATGGCACGAAAGGTAACGAAAGATGATCAAAAGGTCGAC
>CAIQJW010000313.1 GCA_903872255.1 uncultured delta proteobacterium
AATGAGCGCACTAAAGCACGACCATGCCGATTTCTCGATCCTGCGAATGTGCAAAAAACGTTTGAAGCCAGGCCAGTAAAGGCGTCGATCAAGACATCGCGCCGATGACGCAAGCCAATCCCGGATAGTACGATCCCTATCGACAGAAACAGAAAAAACAGTTTATTGTCGATTAACAGGGCAGTGATTAGTGGTATGCCGAGACCGGCAATAATAGCCGTAATATCCGTGGATCTGATTACCATTTATAATTGATAGTTTAATCTCTTTCATATATAACGCGCCGAGTTATTCCACCCCATTCTTCCTCACTCCCAATTTTCATGTAAAGTTTGCACCGCTCTACATAAAATTCAGCGGTTTTATCCTGTGGGTTTCTCGTGAGACAATCAAGGAACAATTCTTGGGCTTCCTCAAATTGCCTTGAATGGTATAGGGATATGGCCTCTTCAAAGATAGCGGCAATTTTCAATTTATAGTCCATGAGTTCAGGAGGATCGAGATCAAACACCTCCCACAAGGTTACAGGTTCTGTTTTCCCTTTGGCTCTTACCCGGTCAATTTTCCGGATGTGATATTGCGTCGGGTCCTCCAGAGCATGATACGTAGCATTACCGATCAACAGCGGAGTCCCATACATTTTGGTCATCCCCTCAATGCGGGAAGCGAGATTCACGGCGTCACTGATGACTGTTACCTCCATCCGGTCACGTCCCCCTATAGTTCCCATTCTCAAAATCCCGGTGTTGATGCCGATACCGACACTAACGGGAGCGTAGTTGGCCCGTTCTCGGCCTTTGTTATATTCAGTAAGGCTCCGCAGCATGTCTATCCCCCCCCCTTACCGCATCGTCAGCGCTGTCGAACAGGGCCATAATGGCATCGCCGATGAATTTATCAATAAACCCGTGGTTATTCCTGATGACCGGCCCCATCACATTGAGATAAGAGTTGATAAACCTAAATGTTTCCTCGGGGGTCATATTTTCTGCAAGAGGAGTAAAGTTCCGAGTATCTGAGAACAAAACGGTCATTTCTTTTTCGACATTGTCACCCAGTTTAACATCGTCAATGGCATCTTTGCCGAGGTTTGTTAAAAATTCTCTGGGAACAAAACGTTCATAGGTATCTATCCTGACAAAAGATTTTTGGAAACGCAGACCGAGAATAAGCGATTGCGCCAGAATAAAAATGAATCCTCCATACGGCACAAAACAGCCGGTGGATATGATCTCCTGATTATATAGAATGTCGTTAATGATTATGCCGAGAAAAAAGATCAAGGCGGCAAGGATGTATATAGCCCCATCCCTTTTTTTCAGGCTGGCCATGATTAAAACAAAGACCAGATAAAGGCTGAAGACAAATACCGTCACCCCACCAACTATTATGGTATATGGCTGACTTGCCGTATCTGAAATAACGGTAAGCAGGATTAACAGTCCGCTAAACCCGTGGGCCACCCAAATCATTTTCTTGGAAAATTCCTGAGGGTAAACGCTCGCGATGCACATGACAAAAACCGCCAAGCCAAGGTAGACGCAGATGTATTCAAGCTTGCCCGCGGTTTGCCAATCGCAATTTGGACACAGGACAACGAGAAATCTTTCCATTGGCATCATGAACAAAAAAGCGGTTAGAATACAGAGCCCCGCCAGATAAAGGGCGAAAACTTCTTTTCTGTGCAAGCAAAACAGGTAGATGTGGTAAAGGGCCAGGGTCAGGAGGCTCCCGTAGAGCAATAAATTAAGGACCAGCTTATTATTGCTTTTTTGGGTGATCTGACTTTTGGTGCCGATCTCAATGGAACGCGCCAATCCAAGTCTCACAAAGAAGGGATTTGTAATCTGGAAAATTATCTCCGCGGTTTGGTCCTTGGCGTGAAATGTGGTGGCTAGGGGTAAAAATTGAAAAAGTATTGTTTTCTGGTTTTCCCCCGTGCCGACACCTGGGTATAGGGGTTTGCCGTCTACCCAGAGTTGAGGGGGGGACGAAAAATGTACCGATTCCAACCCGTATATTTTATTTGTGTCTTTGAACTTGATTGTTAATCTGAATGTGGCGTTTCCCTTGCCGGAGTTTTTCTTTCCGGCTGCTTCGTTGAAATTCAATCGCCCGGAAAGCGCTTCCCTGAATGTTGTTTTTTCAGGTCCTGGTTTTATTCTAAAAAAATCGGGCGTTAGTAATTGCCCTTCGTAATACTCCCACTCCCCATCTAACTTAATGATCCCGTCCCGGTCAAAGTCCCATTCAGACAGGTCAAGGATCCCCGCCATTGCTTTAGGTTGTTTTTTGTTTACTGCCCCTGACGAGCTGACAAAAAAAACAGATCATCAAGATGAAGAACAGGCAAAAACTAGATTTTTTCATCTTTTAACTTCAGGCGGTTTTTCGGCATCCAAAGGCTTTGATGCTTTGGCAGTTTTTACCACTGTTGTGGCTGGGTTTTTCCCTGTTAGGATACCCTCTATAATTTTGGTTTTGGTCATTGTGGCATCACATTTGATACCGTGTTCCAGACAGACGGAAAGGAGTTCGACCTTTTTCATTTTTGTCAAAGCCATTTCGTCCAATTTAATTTGAGCGGTTTCTCCCTCGGCCCTGGTGGGTTCTTTAACCGGTTTCACCGCTGGCGCAACCGCCTTTTCCTTTTTGGTGGTCGATTTTGTCTTAAACCGGTCTTTCAAATTGTTAATCGCCGCAGTCAAGCCTGTGCCCGTTGCCCTAACATCAAATTCTATTGTCTGACCGCTGATCAACCTGATAGTGTCCAATGCCTTTTCTCTGACCACAAGGTTCTTGTCCCTCAGAATGTTGATCAATGGCAACATTGAAGAGTCATTTTTAATATTGGCAAGAGCCAATACAGCCGCCTTCCTGACCTTGACGTCTTTGTCTTTCAGACATTGTGTCAGCGCAGGCAAGTCATCAGCACTATCTTTCCAGCCAAGAAGGGTAACGGCGGTCCTTCTTACCTCACTATGCTTGTCATGCAACCCATTTATAAGCACTGGTATTTCCTTTTCATCATCAGTCAATTTGAAAAGGCCTCTGAGGCATGCCGAACGCACCCTGTAATCCGAATTGGCAACTTCCTGATACATGAGAGGAATGGCGCGGGAATCACCTATGGCCGTGAGTGTTTTGATTATTTCGGCAATCAATTCAGGATGCCTGAAATTCACAGCGGCCACGAGAATGGGTACGGCTGCATTGTTGCCAATCTTGCCAAGTTCAGTAACAGCAAGAACCTTGTTTCCTAAATCACTATCAAGCAGGTCAGTGGCTACTTTTTTAAACATCACCATCGCTGCGGGTGTTCCGAATTTATCCAGCTTAACTACTTCTGCTATCGCGTCATCGACGGCCTTTATCGCCTCTTTTTTAGCGGGGTCGGAGTCCTTAATCGCTGTTGGATAGGTTTTTTCGCCTACGTCCATCGCGGGTGTTCCGAATTTATCCAGCTTAACTACTTCTGCTATCGCGTCATCGGCGGCCTTTATCGCCTCTTTTTTAGCGGCGTCGGAGTCCTTAATCGCTGCTGGACAGGTTTTTTCGCCTACGTCCATCGCTGTTTTCCAGCCCCTGAGCAAAGCTTTCTGCTCCCTGATCACTGATTGCAGTTCTTTAAGTTCAGTAATCCTGTTTTTAAGCTGGGTTATTGTTTTCTCATAATCCAGGACCTCGGAGATATATTGGTTGATGGCTTCTTGTTCCTCCTGGTTCTTAAGGTTCAGATATTGTCTGCCGATCAGGTAATACAATTCTTCCTTTCTGCGCTCGTACTCCCTAACGATCTTCGTCAATTGGTTTTCTTCATCTCGCTCCAAACCGTAAGAGGCTATATCATAGGCACGTTCCGCAATAGCTTTGCCAACATCATAGACTGATACTGCGGCAATGCCGCATATGTTCAATGCCTGAGCCACAAACCCACTAATTCCTGCTTCTTCGGAGTGTCCTTCTGCCATAATGGCTCCTTCAAGACAGTAGTCTTTGAATGACCTATAAGACATTGTCTCTCTAAATAGAAAGTATAGCTTTGCTGTTTTTGACTGTCAAGGGGTACCGGACCTCGAAAAAGCAGGCTCTGTCTGGCGATGCCGACGGGTCCACTAAATCCATCGTACCTCACATATTATACCGGTATTAAATGAATATTGCGTAGCGGTAGGCGGACTGATACTCTTCCTTGATCTGAGGGGCTGTAATTGGCGCTTGGACCGGTCTTTAATACCATAAGTTTGCAATCTCTTAAGAAGGAGCGATTGATGGATCGTTGCAATATGAAAAGAAGCCGTGGTTTCACCCTCGTCGAACTGCTTGTGGTCATGGTCATCGTTGGCCTGCTTGCTGCCCTTGTTGGTCCTAAGTTATTTCCCAAACTGGGGAAAGGGAAGCAATCGGCCGCAAAGGCCCAGATAGCACTGCTCGGGCAGGCGCTCGATCAGATGCGGCTCGACGCCGGAAGGTATCCCACCGCGCAGGAGGGGTTGAGCGCGCTTGTCGCGAAACCTGGAGGAGAGGAGAATTGGGAGGGGCCGTACCTTACAAAGGGCCTTCCCAACGACCCATGGGGTAAGTCATACGTCTATCAATGTCCCGGTGCGCATGGAGAGTATGATCTGTATTCCTACGGAAGAGACGGTGTGCAGGGAGGGGAAGGAGAGGACAAAGACGTGACGAACTGGGAATAAGATCCGACATGGCAGATCAGCTGCCCGCATTTGTTTCCTGTGAACAATAAAGTTCTCCTTTTGACAATAAACCGAAATGAAATGCATGATGAAGCTGCACGTACTTCTCGTCATAGTTTTTGTGATCGTTGGCGGGATCATTACCGGACAGGCGTTTTCCGAAGAACCGAAAACTCTCGATTCCAACGTTGTCAAAATCCGCCCCCTGACTCCTACGCAAAATCCGCCCCCTGGTTTTTCTGCACAAGGCTCCACGCCCGCCACCGCGCTTCCTCCGATGGCGCCGCCACCACCGTCACCCGCTGCAGGCGCACAACCTCCGGTGCAGGGACAGCCGGGATCGTCTTCGCCCGCAGCACCGCCCGGTACCGACGCTGTGCCGCCGCCACAACCAAAGGCAATCCCGGAACCTTCTCCGGCCGCCTCGCTCCGCCCGGCACGGCGTTCCACCCCTGTTTCTAACCGGTCAAGTGGCGGACGCCACATTAGTCTCAATTTTGACGACGCAGATGTGTACCAGGTAATCCAGACGATCTTCGGCGATGTGCTTCGGGCGAATTACATCGTGGATGCACGGGTGAAAGGGCGCGTGACCTTCCGATCTATCGCACCTGTCCCAACGGACAGGGTACTTGCGGTCATGGAAGTGATATTGAGACTGAACGGCATCGGGGTGGTCGAGGACGCGGGTCTCTACAGGATCGTCCCTATCAGCGAAATAGCCCGTGAACCGACGCCGATCGCGTTCGGGCGAGATGTTGAAAAGATACCGTCGGGAGGCAAATCGCTCGTCCAGGTGATACCCATTCTCTATCTTCAGTCTTCGGAAATGATCAAGCTCATTACGCCGTTTTTGTCGGCAAATGCGCTTGTCGTCGACATACCGAAGACGAACCAGATCATTGTGGTAGACACAGACGCGAGTGTGAAAAGGATCATGCAGCTTGTCAATACCCTCGATTCTGAGCAGCAGAAAAGGAAGCAGGCCCAGGTCTTCGTCCATCATGTGCAGAATGGGAAGGCGAGGAATGTAGCGGCACTGCTCCAGCAGATATATCTTGGAATGCAGCCGGGACAAACGGGGATGTCAGAGGCCCCGGGGTCACGTACCGGAACGACTGCCGCAGCGCCCCCCGTACCCGTACCCGCTCAAATACCCGGCCAACCCGTCTCTTACCGTGGAAGGGAAGCCATTGTGTCGGATATTACGAGAATATTTCACGACGAGATCATTAATGCGGTTATCATTCTCGCGACGCCGGAAGATTATGCCCTCATTAAGGAAACCATCGAGCAGATCGATATAGTGCCACGGCAAGTGGTTATCGAGGGGATCGTTGCGGAGGTGATGCTTACGGACAATTTGAGCATTGGCCTGTCAGCTTCCGTTGACACGACCTTCCATTTCGCAGGCAATAAAATTGACGGCACTCTTTCTTTGAATCCTTCGGGCCTTGATCCTACCAAACTGCCCGGGTCGGGTTTTACCTTTGTCGGTAAAGTGGGGGACCAGGTAAGGGCGGTGATTTCTGCGCTGGCAACGAAGTCTAAGGCAAAAGTGCTTGCAGCTCCTCATATTCTCGTAGCCGACAACCGTGAGGCGCGGATACAGGTCGGCCAGCAGGTACCTGTTGCGACCTCCGAAACATTCGGATCGACCACGGTAGCACCGCAGAGGACTATCCAGTACAAGGATATAGGCATCATTCTCAAGGTAACACCGCAGGTAAACGAAAGCGGCCTGGTGTCGCTTGCCCTTGTGCAGGAGGTATCTACCTTCAGCACCATTGAGCTTTTTTCGAATGAAAAAAATATCATTATCAACAAAACGGAGGCATCCACGAACCTGGTGGTGCAGGACGGGGAAACAATAGTGATCGGAGGCCTGATCAGGGAGGATACCACAAGATCGATCACGGGCATTCCTTTGCTGAGCAAGATACCGCTCTTAGGCCATCTTTTCGGCAACACCACCGACGACGGCTCCCGCACGGAGATCATCATTCTTTTGACTCCCCATGTCATAAAGAACCAGCGGGATGCGAAAAAGGTGACAGGCGATTATGTGGACAAGTTCACAGGCACAGGAAAGGACGGCATCAAAAAAGATGAGATAAATAGAATGGGCACAACCCAGAAAAACGGAACGCCTGAGGCCGGATCAAAGGCTGAGAGGGAGATTGAGCAGCAAATGAAATAGGGCAAAACGTCCACCCCCCCGCCGTCATTCCGGCCTCCGAGCCGGAATCCAAGGTTTTTCTGTTGAGTTTTTTAAGAACGTTAAAACTGAAAAAACAAAGCAAAGACAAAACCTTGGATCCCGGGTCAAGCCCGGGATGACGGCGGTATATTTTGCCGTGAAATTCAATAGATCAACTCCTAATGACGGACTTTTTAGGCTTGAATAAAGTCGGTACCCGCGGGATTCCCTGTCTTCTCCGAATCTTTCTACGGCGCCGGCGGCAGTAACTTCGGCCTTGTTCTCGCGGCCGGCCGTGATGGAGGAGGGGTCGAAGAAGGGTTCGAGCTGGCAGTGGGCGGGCTGCCGGATGTGTCGTGCCTTAAGGCCGATGATTCTTCTCCCTTTCGTTTTTCCGCATCCATCAAATGGAACACAAGCATTTCTTCTCCCCGTACAAGCTTGATCCTGTCGGTCTCGATGGAGGCGACAACGAAGCCGCCCAACATGTCACCTTTTTTGATCGTCACTTGTCGTTTGCCCCTGCCCGGCGACGTCTTCGGCGATCTCTTGTCCTCGATAAAGGCGAGGTTTTCCTTCCCGTCTATGAGTGTGCCGAATAAGATCAGCTCAGGTTTGGGCTGAACGGTCTCATCCTTTTTTTCAGGCGGAATACGCCTTTGGGGGTGAAAGAGATTGTCTTCCGCAACGGTCATGAAATCGGACAGAGAAGGGGCCTGGGTTCCGAGAGCCTCTCCCGCACCCGTTGCGACTCTCTCTTCCTGTGCGGCGGTGGGTTTCGACGGTGCGGCAGCCGGTATCGTGACCTTGTAAGAACTCAGGCCGATAAGACTGATGGCGAGGGCCATGGCGGTAGCCAGAAGCAGGATGTTGAGCAGCGTGATGTTCTTGAGCAGATAATTGAAAGCCTTCATGCTACTTGCCCGCCATCAAAGCTGATATTGTCAGTTTCACCACAAGCTCCCTGGGATCCCTGAAATCCCGTATCCTCGCGTCGACTTCCCGGACAGCCAGATACGGTGTCCTGGTTTCGAGCGAAAAGAGAATATCGTTAAGGCTTCTGATATCGGGGAGCAGGCAATCGAAGCTCGTCGTGATGACCTTGAAGTTGCCTGCATCCTCCGGTTTCTCGATCCTTTCGCTTGATATGGTGCCTCCACACCCCGTAATGATAGATTTCACGGTTTCCTGCAGCGAGGCGCCGGCAAGGGCAGGGGTATTGCCCGTGAGAATTTTTGAATCGGCAGCCTTACGTTGTTCGTAGAACTGCATGAGCTTTTTTTCAAGCTCCGGTTGTGCGGCGATGAGGGCTACGTGCTTTTTGAGTATTTTCATCTTCAATGCTCTTTCGTCCCGCACCGTTTTCAGATCCGATTGAACCCTCACATAGACGTTGAGGTAAAGTACGAGGCCAGCCAGGATTACCACCAGGGGTATCGCGACACTGACCAGGTTACTTCTTTTTTTCATCGTTGTTCCCCCCGCCTGTCGGCCTCATTGCGTCGAAACCTTCCAGTTCCATCTTCAATAAGAACCTGTCGGCTTTCAGTCTCTGGTCGCGCATGGTCGGCATTGCAAACTCAACCTTTTTGAGGTACTTCGACTGCTCCAGTTTGGACAGCAGCGGGGAAGCAGAAGCTGCATATCCTTCCAGTTCGACCGCCGTGTCGGTAACGTGCGCGTGGGTCAGCCAGGCGTTCTTCGGCAGTATGGCAGTGATTTCCTTCAGGATGACGAGCAGCATGGGGCGTTTTTCCTTGAAGTCTTCGATGGCAGCAACGTCTTTTGCGACGCTATTTATCTCTTTTTTAATCTTTTCCACCTTACGGACGCCTTCCTTTCTCATCGCGATCTGCCGCTCGATCGCCTTAACCCGCTTCGTTTCATCAAGGAGGGGGGCAACGATGCAGGGGATAACGAGGCCGATAGATACGACGACGAGCGCAAAAGTGACGGCCACTGGGGGCCTCGGCGCCGCCTTCACGCCCTTCCCAAGCAGGTCGGGCCCGTTGACGTTCGGCAGTATCGATTCCATGCCGCCCCCGATCGCCTTGCGCGCTGCCGGCGCTTTATCGTCAGCAATACGGCATTTACGCCTTACGTGGTGCTCCTCGAGCAACGTAAGTACCGAAAACTCCGTCGTCACCCTCTCAACATCGATGTGATGCTCTTTAAGTGCGGTCAGGTAAGGATGCAGGCGATCGGCCGGACAGGCGAGGACCAAGAGCTGCACCTTCCGATCATCCTCGCGGACAATGCGGAAGTCATAATATGCTTCATCGGCCGCAAGGGGCGTGATCCTGTCCAATTCATACGCCACGACATTCGCAAGGTTTTCTTTGACCGCAAGCGGCATCTCGGTGGTCCTCGCGATGACCCATTCCTTTGGCATCACCAGGGTGACCTTCAGTCTTTTCCCGGGCTTCGATGCGTGGAGCGCGAGCGAAAGCAGGGAGGCAAAGGTGTCTGCAACAAGTGGTTTGTCCTTTTGTGCCGTGTACTCATGGAGCAGCCTGACTCGTACCCTTGAGAGAAACCGTGAAATGCGGACAACGCAGAAGCCATCTTTCTCGACGGAAACGCACGTGCATCGTTTCGGGTAAAGCAGGCCTTCAAGACAGTTGCCGGTGAGAGCGCTGCCGAGGAGCTTTCCAAAGCGCGTACATTTATTGACCATCATCAAGAATGCTTGCCCGGTTTTCTTTATATCGAAGATCAGTTTCATTGCAGGCTGCCTGTGCTCGGACATTTATAATAGAGATATTTGAAACTGCCGTTTGCATCGAGTGTGATAACTGCTTTTACTCCAAAGCCTGTTTTTTTACCGGCTTTGTGCCCGACCGATTCAATCGTGAGGGTATTGGAGTCGCCCCCGAGACTCGCATAATGCAGTATCTCCTTGTAGCTCAAGCCGATCATGGCCGTCAGGTCCTGCTGGCTTGCCATTGCATCGGCCCCGTGCCGCATGAATATTGTATTGGCCAACCCCTCGGTCATATGGGGGATCGCCATGAGCACTTCTTTCGGCGCAGTGTTCATATTGACGGTGACCGCACCCGAATGGACGGTGATGAAATGTATGATGCCTTTGCGTTTTTCGTTGCCATACAGCACGTCCCGGGTCATTCCTTTTACCAGGATGAGTTCCTCCAATGTTTCGAAGCTCGCATTTTTAGCCGTGTACGGAGCGGGAAGGGACATGTAGTAACTGTTTTCCGCGCCGTTCAGCCTGTGGGCGTCGTCCGCATCTTTCCAGTCGAGAATCGAATCGACGATGGTATTCGCTTCTTCCTCGCTGCTGCCGAAATTGCGCAGAAGGTTAATCAGCAGGATCGCGGTTTTGTCGGTGAGCGCATTGATATCGATCTTGCTCGATTCGTCGGTGACCCGGAACGTGTAGCTCCCCGTTCCCAGCTGACGGGTGTAGGCCGTCCTGTCTGTCTTTATCATCGCCGTGGTGTCGGCTGCGTTCCCCATCTTCAAGGCCCTCCTGTGCATGAGTTCGACAATGGCCCTCTGTATTCCTGCCTCGGCGAGGTATTTCTGTTCCATCGATTCCTTGAAGCCCATGGTCGCATACGCGTCTGTCTTTGCCATGGCGGCAAAGGAAAGCACAATGACCGAAAGCAGGGTAATGATCCATACAACGGCCATGAGGGCAAAGCCGCGCTCTTGTTGTCGTATGCCAGGTCCTCTTGTCATGTGCCTCCTACATGAAGCCGGGTGATGTCTGCGTCACTGTTCCGCTCCCGCCTGTCCTCACCGGTATGATGAGCGAATGCTTCGTGCTGCCCCTCACGAGATTCACGGCTATCCGCTGCGGCATGGCCGCGTCATCTCTCCACGAGCCGGTCCACGTCGGCTCCTGTGTCCCCGGGTCCCTCAAGAAGTACGCGAAATAGATCTCGTCGAACCCCTCGAGGAGCTTCGTCTCTCTGAAGTTTTCCACGCCAATTATGGTTTCGCTCGCGTAGAGGGCCTGCTTGCCCTTTTCGTTCTGTACGACCCTGTACATCACCTGCACAAAACCTTTTTCCCCGTGCCATATCGAATAATTGCTCGCGAACATGAGCACTTCACGCTCGCCCTTGAAATAAGGGACTTTCACACCCTGTTGCTCGCGTGTGAGCGGAAATCCCGACTGGATCTGCGAGTCGATAATGGCAAGAGACATTCTCTGCCTTTCCAGGCTCTCAACCTTTCTTTCGCCTGAGTCCACAGAACGATAGCTAAGCCGTATAGCCCCCGAGATGACGGTAATGATCACCGTTAGCAATGCCAAGGAAACCATGAGCTCGAGAAGGGTGAATCCCTCGTTTGTCGCAGCGTGCCTGTGGGCCATACTATTATCGTATACCGGTCGTGTGATGAACGGTTCCTCCCTGCACGGATTTATTAACGAGCTTAACAGTCTTGAGATGCGTCACTTTTTCCTTCGACCCTTTGCGCCACTTCACTGCAAGGTCTATTTCCATTGCCCTGTACGGGAGGCTGTCGGTTTTCTCCTTCATCACTTCCGAGACCGTTGTCTCTATCCTGTAACCGTTCGCCGTCACTTCTGTGAATGTTCCTGCCTGCAGGTTGTCATCATTGAGTACCCGTCTCAGGCTGACCTCGCCTTCCCATGCGGCCTTCAGATAGTCCTCGGATGCACTGATGTTATTCAGGCTGCCGGAAAAAAGCTGAAAAACAAGGGTGAGTGCAATAGCGAGCAGCGCAATGGCAACAAGGATCTCCAACAGGGTAAAACCATCCGCCCTCCTGAGGCACATCGAGTTCCTTATTTGTGACTTCCCCGTCATCCTCCCCCCGCCGTCATCCTCCCCTCGCCGTCATCCCGGACTTGATCCGGGA
>CAIQJW010000314.1 GCA_903872255.1 uncultured delta proteobacterium
AAGAACTCATGGGTGAAACCATGAAGCTCGCCGCCAGGATAGCCTCAATGCCTCCTTTGGCCGTACGCATGATGAAGCGGGCGATATACCAGGGAACAACAAGCACACTCAGGGCGCACCTCGATTACATCTCGTCGCAACTGTCCCTGCTTTCAGAAACCGACGACCACGTCGAGGCGGCAAAGGCATTTCTCGAAAAAAGAAAACCGGTGTTTAAGGGAAAGTAGACAGCCATCATCCCGGCTCGGGGGGGGGGGGGGGGTGGAACAGCGTCTTAATACGAAAGCTGCTTCAGGAGTTCCATCGCCCGCCGGGCTTCTTCTTCGCTTAGGCTGCCAAGGCCGCAGCTTGTTGTAAAGAGGATGCTGTCCGTGTCGGGAGATGTGACGCCCGCTATCTTTTCAATCAAAAGTGCGGCCCGGTTCCGGACGGTGTCCGGGGTCTCGTTCATCACATCGGGAGAAGACGGGATGACGCCGGGGGCGATCCAGCCTGCGCGGTCAAGGAATTCTTTCAGATCTTCATTGAAATAGAAGATCGTATCAAGATATGAAAATGCGTCATAATTAACGATATCGATGTCGGATTGAAAAGGGACAGACCAGTCCGTATTTCCGCAGATGTGAATGCCGCGTCTGGCCGGAAGCCCGTCGATAACTTCATTCAATGACGCTATCACGTCCTCGCGCGGGATGGAAATATAGGCCGACCCGAAGGAAACCATATACGGCTCGTCGAAAAAGATAATGATATCAGTCCCGGGGTACCGGCTTTGAATGGCATTGACCATCCATTTGGCCTTCATATTGAGGGCCTTTTTTATGATGTCGTAAAAGGCAAAGTTGTAAATGACCGGTTTGTCGTTCTCGTCCTTGAGGCCAAGGCCCATGCTGAAAGGCCCGGTTGCCTGGCATTTAATAAACTCGATCCCGTCTTTTATTTCTTTCAGCCGTTCTAGAAATCTGTAGAAACCCGGCACGTATTTTTCTGAAATGGCAAATGCCCCT
Organism: uncultured delta proteobacterium; assembly: GCA_903872255.1. Lineage (GTDB taxonomy): Bacteria > Desulfobacterota > Syntrophorhabdia > Syntrophorhabdales > Syntrophorhabdaceae > Delta-02. Next base: position 1,008 of record CAIQJW010000314.1, read on the forward strand.
ATATTTTCCGACGCGACGTTCTCATAAAATTCCTCTATTCCTTCCGTCCGTGTCGTGTCCATATAAATGGTATTTTTCTCTTCATCACTGACGATACACGGCACCCCTTCGAGGAAAGGGGTATACATGTTTTCAAGAAGCGACCGCTTTGGCAGTTGCGGCCAGAACGGTATGGTTTTGCACGTGGAAAAGATAAGATCGATCGTTTCGTCAATGCTTGTGAAGGGAAAGCTCCCTATGCCCGTTATCATTTTCTCCTCTGGCGACAGAATTTAAGTAGAATATTCAACAATTTATTATCACAGTTGGCCGGGCCAAGTAAAGCGTAAGCAAGCGCGCTTGTCAATCTGAACAGGAACTGGTATTGTTTGTTCTACGTTCTGTGTTCCAAGTTCTACGTTGAACAAAAACAACATACAGTCTCGGGTATTTAACTTAGAACGCAGAACTTCATTTTCCGGGGATGGACGGCATGACAATTTACAACGCGATCTCTGCAGCTGGATTACTGTTCTTCATTGGTTTCCTGATCCTTTTCTCCCGATCAAGGCGCAGCATCAGCCCTCGGGTGATCATCTGGGGCATCGCATTGCAGGTCATATTTGCCCTCTTTGTCTTCCTCGTCCCGTTCGGATCTAAATGTTTTCTTATCCTTAATGATGTCACGATGCAGGTCATCGAAGGCGCATTCGAGGGGATCCGGTTTCTTTTCGGCCCTCTCGCCCTGTCTCCGGGAAAGCCCGGGTCAATCGGTTTTATACTGGCATTTCAAGCGCTTCCATCGATCATATTTTTTGCCGCCCTCATGGAGCTCCTTTATTATGTCGGGATAATGGAACGGCTTATCGCGGTGTTTGCCAGGATATTCGTGAAGGTAATGGGGATAAGCGGGGCCGAATCGTTGTGCGCGTCCGCCCAGATATTTCTCGGCATTGAATCAAACCTGACGATACGCCCCTATTTGAAAGAGATGACAAAGTCGGAGCTCATGGTCGTTATGACAACCGGGATGGCGACGATCGCATCGAGCGTGCTAGGCTTTTATGTCATTATCCTCTCCGGCATTTTCCCGACGGCTGCCGGACACCTTATCTCCGCATCGATCCTCCTCGCCCCCGCAGCGATCATAGCGGCGAAGATGATCTTTCCTGAAACAGGGTCGCCGCTCACTAAGGGCAAGGTTGTTTCTGTTGAATATCAAAAGGCCGGCAACCCTATCGAAGCGATCATAAACGGGTCCATGACCGGCGTTAAAATGGTCGTCGGCATCGCGGCCCTCCTTATTGCCTTCATCGGCCTCGTTGCCGTGTTTGACAGCGGCCTCGCATATCTCGGAAAACTTATCGGATCGGCGGCCTTCGGCAGGCCCCTTGATCTCACCCTCAATACCATTCTCGGCTATATCTTTTACCCTTTCACGGTCGCTATGGGAGTCCCTCTCGAAGATGCCCCTGAGATCGCCAGGATACTGGGCGAGCGCATCATTATGACCGAGGTAAAATCCTACCAGGACCCCAGCATACTCGTAAAGGCGGGGAAGATAGTGCATCCGAGAAGCGTTTTCATTGCGACCTACGCATTGTGCGGATTCGCCCATATACCGTCGCTTGCGATCTTCA
>CAIQJW010000315.1 GCA_903872255.1 uncultured delta proteobacterium
GCGATGAGGGCCTCGTCCTCGACGAGGAGGATGGTCTTTTTGTCTGACATGAATTAGTGCCCCCGGCACCGGTTACAAACGTCTGACGACAGAGTTGAATCTCGATGTTATTATCGCAGAATACCCGGTAAGGTGTAAACACTTTTGAGATACGTAAAGCGGTAGGCCGATGGTTCAGTACGGGATGTGGAAGTGTCATCGAGCCGTATCCTCTTTGGCGGGCGCGTGATCCTTCATTCCATTATTCATGACATTACCGAGCGTAAGCAAGCGGAGAAGGCGCTGGCGGAGGCTACCGAACGCTTGTCGCTTGCTGCGCGCGCTGGCGGCGTGGGCATCTGGGACTACGACGTTGTCAATAACGGGCTGGTCCGGGACGACCAGATGTTTCGCCTCTATGGGATCACGAAGGATCGGTTCGGTGGTGCTTATGATGCATGGCAGGCGGGGTTGCACCCGGAAGACCGACTGAGGGAAGCTATTAATGCATTCGTGAACGGCATATGACCCGGGAGAGGAATTATATGGGCAAGACAACGCCCCATGGGCCGCTCGCAACCGTTGCGGTGGTCAGAGGTATTAACTGATCGTTCCTTTTATGTAAGCCCTGGTTCTATCATCCTTGGGTGAGTCAAAAAACTGATCTGCGGGGCCATCTTCTACCAGTTCTCCCATATAGAGAAAAATTACGTGGTCGGCAATCCGGCGGGCTTGACGAAGAATGTGGGTCACGACCACAATGGTATAAAGGTTTTTCAATATCTTAATTTGCCTTTCGATAAGCTGGGATGACAGGGGGTCAAGGGCTGAGGTTGGTTCATCGGCCAGGATCACCTCCGGGCCCACCGCCAGAGTCCTGGCAAGGGCCAGGCGCTGCTGCTGCCCTACGGAAAGTTGTGCAGCGGACCCGTGGAGCCTGTCCTTTACCTCATCCCAGAGGCCCGAAAGGCGGAGATAACACTCAACCAGGATATCCATCTCCACATTTTTCTTCTTCATATCCATCTGAAAAAGGTTCTCCACCGAACATTGAGCCAGCAAACCATGTTTCTCCACGGAGGCAATCTGGTTCAGGATCTCGTACCGGCTCAGTTTATGTATTCTCGGCCCAAAGGCCACATTATCGTATATGGACATGGGTAAAGGGTATGGACGCTGGGAAAGGAATCCCACAGTTTTCCGTAGCGCCAGAATATCGGTATTCTGGCCATAGGTGTTAATGCCATCCATTAAAATCTCCCCATACAGACGGGCATCTTCATTCAGATCGAGCAACCGGTTCAGGCTTTTGAGGAGTGTCGTCTTGCCGCAACCTGAGGGACCGATGATTGTTGTAACTTGCCGGTCTGGAATATCTGCTGTTACGCCCTTGAGGACCTCGAGGTCTCCATAAGTGATTGTGAGATTGCGTAAACTAATATGGGGCATAAGATGGTTACCTGATTATCTTTCTGGAAAAACGCCTGGCCAGGAGTCGTGAGGCGACGCAGACGATAAGTACGATGAAAAGCAGAATAAGCGCCGACGCGTACGCACGCCCCTGCACTTCCGGGATGGGTGTGCCGATCTGGAAGAAAACAGCGAGTGGCAGCGAAGCAACGGGATCATAAAGAGAACGGGGGATATAGTCTGTGTAGCCTGCAGTAAACAGTATTGAAGCCGCATCACCTATGCCTCTTCCAAAAGCGAGAAGAACGGCGGTCACGATACCAGGAAGGCCCTGTCTAAAAATTACCGCGAAAGTGGTCTCAAGTTTTGTGGCTCCCAGAGCGATTGATACCTCCTTGAGTTCGGCAGGTATCATCCTGATGACTTCATCCATGGAACGCACCATAATAGGAAGCATGAGAAGGGTAAGAACGATAATCCCACCAAGCAAGGATGCCCTGATTCCGAAATAGACCATAACAACGAAACCAAAGGCGCCGTATACAATGGATGGTACGCCCCAGAGCACATCGAGTACGAGCCTCGTAAAACGCGCAAATTGCCGGCCCGAATAATCCTTCTGTAAGGCGAAGGCCATTGGAAGACTGAGTAAAAAAGCGATTATGGAGGCGCCGAAGGAAAGATAGAGTGAACCGACAATGGCATTTGCTATGCCCCCTTCCTTTCCAAGATAATATCCTCCCCTGGGAGTTTCCATGATCATGGAGAGAGTGAGAGCAGGCGCCCCTTTGATGAGCATTATAAGGATCATACCGGCGAGGGCGGTCAGCACCAGCGTAAGGGAGGCAATCATCAAACCCTTGAATATGGTCTCTTCCATTCTACGAGATTTCAACTGAAATAATATCCTTTTTTTGTTAATCGTGAGAGCGTAATATTGGCTACGAGACCAAAGGCCCCCACAAGGACAAGAAGAACCAGGGCCGCAAAGAGAAGGGCGGAATCGTAGAGCGGTATGGACATCATCTCTCCATAATTGTTCGCGATCAGAGCAGGGAGGGGATAGGCAGGGTCAAAAAGCGACGTTGGGATCTTTGCCACATTCCCGACCACCATGAGGACCGCGATTGTTTCACCGAATGCCCGGGAAAAACCCAGTACAATAGCCGCAATGATTCCGCGGAGCGAACCTTTGAGCACCACGTACCGTACTGTTTCCCACCGTGTAGTTCCCAGAGCCAACGAACTTGTTCTTGCCTCATCAGGAATAGCAGCAAGAACCTCCATGGATACGGAGATTATTACCGGTGTAACCATAATGGCAAGTATGATGCCCCCGGCAAGGAGACTGTAGCCGGTCGTAGGATTACCGAAGAAGCCGCCAAGGGAATGAACAAAGGGTACGATGGCGATTACCCCGCAGAGCCCATAGATCACAGAAGGGATACCGGCTAATATGTCCAGCATCAGGCGGACCAACCCCTTGAAGTATTTATGAGCATATTCAGAAAGGTAGATAGCACTCAGCAGGCTGACCGGGATTGACAGAACCATGGCTATGGCAGTAACCTCTAATGTCCCAACAATAAACGAAAGAAAGCCAAATTGACCTTTTAATGGATGCCATGAAGAAGAAAAGAGCAGATGCCCAAGGGACTGAATTCTAAGAATCGGCTCCGCTTTCATGAAGAGGACGAACACAATTATAAAGGCTATGAGATTGACCAGTATCAGGGAAGAACGTATAGATACGCTTGCACACCAATCTTTTGCATACCGCCATTGCATGTCTAGGAAGCCCTTGCCTGAAGTTTACAAAGAAGCCGAGACCCGCTCCCCTGATTAGCACCTGAGGCTGTGCCGGGAATAGTTAAAGTCCCATATCCGTGAGTCTGTGGGGAGCTATTCATCAAGTTTCTTGAGTACCTCTTTGATTTGAGCATCGGGGAGCCGTATATATCCTGCCTCGTCTACGTACTTCTGCCCGTCGGTGAGTATCCATCTCACAAATGTTTTTGCCGGTCCCTTGAATTGTTTCTTTGTGATAAGGTTGAGCGCCCGAGCCGGTGGTGAAGGGTAGACACCTGAAGCGACAGCTTTAATGGCCTTTTCCTTGGTACTCAAATCTTCTTCCGGATCAACCCTGCCATTCTCGTTTACATCAATGGGGATAACAAAAAGCCCTGCCACCGGGAGCCCCGTCTTGGCATCATAGGCATAGTTGAGGTTGTTATAGCCAATGCCAGAGGTATCTTTCTTCACTGCATCCGCCAAACCGGGATCGCCATAGACGCCTACGCCTTTCAAATCTTCCTGGCTTTTCCCTCCCAAATAGGCTGCCCAGGTTTCTGCTGCGCCACAGGCGTCGGATCTGGTATAAACCTGGATTTTCTCCGCTGACAGGCCAATGCCCCCGATACTGCCCCATGTAACAGGCTCACCTTTTATCCAGAGGTCAATGAGGGTGTTCTTTCTGATGCCCTTCACGGAAAGGATCTCTCTTGCCCCGGGGTTACTTACGTTCATTGTGGGGAATACTGCATCCTTTACCACAGGCACAACAAATCCACCCTGCTTTATCTCTTCCGCTTTCACATCTCTTGAAACCATGCCTATATCGGTGAGTCCCGAAAGGGCGTCGGCCACCCCTTTTCCGGCTCCGCCAGCCGAGATGTCAATTCTGATCCCGGGATACACCTTATTGAACTCCTCTCCCCATCTTACCATCATAGGATAGAGCGCCCAGGCGCCGGAAACCCTTACGACGGAGTTGTTTTCAGAATTCCCCTTGCAGCCTGACGCTCCGCACAGGATCGAGAAGATCAAAAAACAGATAAGATATTTGTAAGCACTCACGCGCGCTCTCCGCCGTGATTTTTCATCTACTATATCTTCATCCCATAAATGCCTGCAGCGATATCCTCTTCCAGGGCAATCTGGGTATGCTCCATCTGAATAACATAAGCCGGAAACTTTTGGCGAATCTTGATCGTTTTTCCAGGCGACACGCCGAAGGAAACCAGCTTACTGATCAGGATAGGATCAGCTTTTCTTATAAAGGATATTCTGATCTCATCGCCGACGTCACAGGCATCGAGGGCTTTCACAAACGTTTTTACGGAATCCTCGGTTCGTTTACAGCAATCCCCCTCAGGTATCGGGGAACCGTGGGGACATTCCCGCGGGTGGCCGAGCAGGGTGCAAATAGCTTCGGTTAGCCCGGGAGCCAGGGTATGTTCATACTCGCAGGCCGATTCTTCCATCTCCTCAAAGCTCAATCCTAAAACATCGGTAAGCAGCCTTTCAGCCAGCCTGTGTCTGCGGATAATAGGCCGCGCCTGTGCCCTCCCCTCGTCAGTGAGAGTGATCTCAACGCCATCTATTTTCGCGAGGCCTTTTCTTTCCAGTTCCGCTATAATTTCATCATCGACAATATATCCGGGGTCACCCTCGTGCTCGTTCTTCACATTGTCTACCGTGCATCGCCCTTTTTCCTGAAATGTCCAGATAGTCTCGATAAGCTCAGCAGTTACATCCACTATTTTCATATGCACCTACCCTGGTCTGAATTGGCTCTTAGAAATGAAGACCCCCCATTTGGCTATCGCGCTCGGGGCGAAGGCGTTGCCGGCCGGAACCCTTCTTGCCGTACACAAGATTTGGTTATAACTCCTCGGGGATGCAACCAAGCAAAGAAGGAATTGGTAATGTTCCGTTAAGCCATAAGTTCATTGATAATTCTTATAAGATCTTGTAACTCGCCTACGAGCAGCGTTTTCCGGTCTTGCTCGATCATTTCAACGTCACCTGCAGGCGAAAAAGCATGTAAAGCAACATCCCCGTCCCCAGGTGTTTCCACCAACGGAAATTTCTTTGTTGTAGCCTCTTTTCCGGCTGCATTTAGAAATACATCGCTCTCTAGGTTGTCCCTTTCGGGCTGGTTAAAAATTCTTATCATCGCTTCCGGTGTTTCCTGGCTGGCGATTTCTACGAGGAACCGCTTGGAATATTTGTCATTTCGGCGGCATTCATCTTTTATTGTTTCAGGTAAATTATTAAGCCGTATCGTTTCAGCAACAGCAGACTGTGCTTTGCCAATAATGAAGGACAGTTGTTCCTGAGTATAGCCGTGCTTTTCTATCATGCGGCATAGAGCCTCGGCTTCTTCTATGGGTTTAAGGTTTTCACGCTGCAGATTCTCAATAACTGAGATTTCCAGAGGGTTGCCCTGGGTAAAAACCGCCGGTATTTTTTTAATGCCTGCCATTTTTGCTGCCCTTAGACGTCTTTTGCCGGCCACTAAAACAACCTGTCCGGTTTCGCCTCTGCGGACAACCACGGGCTGGATCAGTCCTTTTTCCCTGATTGAGTTGGCGAGTTCTTCAAGCGCCTCCGGGTCGTACGTCTTGTCCGGTTGGTCAGGATCTGGAAGGATGAGATCAACGTCTATGTGGTAATAGATCCCCTCCTGGTAATCGTTTAAGTTAGCCGGATGGTCGTCGTGTTTCGGCCTTTCTTTGGCGAGCTTGGTTGTTTTACCGGCTAATTTTTTTCTAATGTCGGTCATAGGCTTAGAAATTCATTCACTACTTGTTCATAATCTTGCGAGCCCACGCTGTCAGCTTTAAAATCAAAAATAGACTGCTGGGCCATTTGTGATTGATTCAATGCCTCATTACGCCTGATATAGGTATTAAAGATCAGGTGTTTAAAAGGCTCTAATTGTTGAAATATCCAGTCATTGCTGACTTTGTTCCTGCTGTCGCACTTGGTCAGGAGTATCCGGATAAAATCGGCCTTGTTAAAGTCGGCATTCTTAACATGCTCAATGGTTTCCATAAGGTCGGCAAAACCGTCCAGGGCATAGCGGCCCATCTCGCAGGGTACAATGATAAAGTTTGCCGCGTACAAAGCGTTTATTGTCAGCGTTCCCAGGGTTGGCCGACAATCAATCACAATATAATCGAAATCAACACCATCGATAGCCTTCTTTAGAAAGGTTTCTCGAAATAGTTCCGGTGCCAGTTGCTGCTCAATCTTGTCAAGGCGTATATGGGAGGGTACAAGAAAAAGATTCTCAGTTCTTAGCGGCAGGATAGTTTCTCTAATAGGCGTTTTCCTGGTCAGGACATCGGTGATTGAGAAGGTAAAGCTCTCCGGTTCAATTCCGAGACCAACGGTTGAATGGGCCTGCGGATCGAGGTCAATTAATAATGTTTTCTTGTTGCGCATAGCCAGACCAGCGGCAAAATTGATAGACGTTGTCGTTTTGCCTACGCCGCCTTTTTGATTGATGATGGCGATAATGTTGTTATCCACAGATCAGGGCTTCCTTATATAAAGATAGAACCCCGCCCTGCGAAGCACCAAGCACAGGGACACCATCTTCCATGTCGAGATAGGCATATGGGTTTAGTGTCCTATAAAGTGGACTCACTTGTCAAGACAGTTATTTTGATTGAAATCTTGTTTCTTACGATTTGAATGACGATCAAATGAGGTTTCAAAAATGGAAATTATTCAATCTGAAAATGTAGTTAAATAGGCCTCCGGCAATAATAGCACAGGCGGTGACGGAAAAAATAATGGTGAAGGCCTTCTTCGAACCCTGCTCTTTAATGATGAGCAAGAAGTTTGTTACACAGGGGATAAAGAGTATCGTGACGATCATGGCAACGACGATTTGCAGATGGTCCATCACGCCGGAGTCTACCAGTTTTTTCAACACGGCGATTCCGGCTTCCCCCCTTATGAAGCCCATGATCAGAGACTCGGCAAACTGAGGGGGCAATCCCAGAAATCCTCCGACAACGGGTACGGCAAGGTCCTCTACTAAAGCCAGCAAGCCTATTTTTTCCATGACAAAAAGCCCCATGGCACTTATGACAAAAAGTGGTAACGCTTCCCGGATAAACAACAACGAACGGTACGATGTCTTTGTGAGCACATTTCTGAGACTCGGGATGCGTATCGGAGAAATCTCCATAATAAAATGTGACGACTCTGCAGGCATCAGTTTGCTCAAGATAAACCCGGAGATTATTGTCAGGGCAAAAACAACCCCGAAGACCGTCAGAAAGGCGGCAAAAGAAACCTGGGCCAGAACAACCAGAATCAGGCTCAATTTGGCAGAACAGGGCACACCGAGAGAGAGAAGAAAGATGGCAATGAAACGTTCTCTTTTGCTATCCAGTACTCTTGTAGATATTGTAGCCATAGTAACACAAGAAAAGCCTAGCACGATGGGGAGGACCGCCTTGCCGTTGAGCCCTATTTTCCTGAAAGGCCTGTCCAGCAGGATGGAAAGCCGGGAGAAATAGCTTGAATCCTCAACAAACCCGAAGGTAAAGAAGAAAACGACAATAACGGGCAATACCAGGCCAAATGCCGGAATCACCGCCATATTGTAAAGTCCGTACTCTCCCGCGATCATATCCCGTATAAATTGAGAGGGAATCATCGCTACAATCTTGTTCAGGTGAGGGGTCACTGCGCCAGCGAAAACATCGTTCACCAGGAAATCTACCAAAAAGCCTGCAGCAAATTTACCGATGATAAAATAGAGCGCAGCCAGTAAGATGAAGAAAATCAGGGCACCCGCAACGGGTGCCAGCGCCAGGTCACCAATTCTGTCTAATAAAGGGGTGGTTGTTACCGGTGTAACATGGACTGATTTCGAGCATAGGCCCTCTGCCCACGCGCTGTTTACCCGATAGACGATGAGGTCAAATGTCTGGTAAAAGGAGTTCCTGGCAGCTTCTATAATGTGTAGGGCATTTTTATTCTCTTGGATTCCACTTGTCCTTTGCGCCCAGCGCGAGGTCTCTTTCTCATCAGCAAGGGAGAATAGCGCCAGAGCGCGTTTTTTCCATTCCGGATATGTGTTATCCGCCATAAGCCCTGTCAGATTGTCAACCGCTTTGGCAAGAACCAACGCCAACCGGGAAGGGTACGACACCTTCCTGGCCTTGCTGAGGGCCGAAACCACTGACGCTATCCCCACCCCTTCAGATGCGATAGTCTCAATGACGGCAGTTCCCAGCATTTCTTCCAGTGTATGCCGTTTAACCTCTATCCCCTTCTGTGCAGCCTCATCGTTCATATTCACAACAAGCACTAAGGGAACGGCCAATTCTGCCAGCAGAGAGGTAAGCACAAGCGACCTTTCCAGGTTCTTTGCGTCAGAGACCTGAATGACCAGGTCAGGCGTTTCGTCGATCAGAATGGTCCGCGTCACCTTCTCATTATCAGTATTAGAAAAAAGATTATAAACACCGGGCGTGTCGATGATCTCAACCCTTTGCCCTTCAACTTTCAGGTCACCCCTTTTGACCTCTACGACTGTGCCGGGATAATGGGATATTGTGACTTTATTATTGACCAGACGGTTAAATATTGTGCTCTTGCCGACATTCGGTAATCCTATCAGTAACACTTTTTTCAATATCTATCCCTTCGCATGATATCTTTCATACCGAATCCTGCACGAGGCGTACACAATTGCGTTGTCCGGGGCCACGCTGCCGGGGGCGTTGTGAGTCGGCACGTAACCGGAACGTTTTACTGCGTACGATACTGCCTATCATAAAGAAACAGACTTAAAATTCAAAGAGATACCGGCGCTCAGATTGTCTCGGATGAAATATCGACAGAATATTATTTCATGACAAAGGACACAGCGCCGGCGTTGGGGATCTCCTTTTCATTCAATCAACTTCAACCTGCGCAGTTCACTTAGCAGCTTAGCTTTATCGACGGGTTTGGTCAGGTAAATGTCGCACTGGTCCCTGAAGGAAGCTAAAATATTCTCCGAGTCGCTCAAAGCCGTCGTCATAACAACCTTGACTCCCTTGATCGAGATGATCCCTTTCGCCTCTTCCAGGGCGCGGATTTGCCGGAGCGCCTCATGCCCATCCATCTCCGGCATCATGATGTCGAGGCACATGAGGTCGTAAGGTTCACCGGCATCGATGGCAGCGCGTGCGGCATCCACGGCCTTCTGGCCGTCAAGGGCGGCATCACACGGGCCATAGTGTTTCAGGATTTCCTTCAAATAAAAACTGCTCGTGGGGTCATCCTCAACAATGAGTGTTTTCATGTCTATTGCTCCTTTCCTTTTATGTATGGTTCAACAATTCATTAATAGCTTCCCTCAGCCGGGCGAACCGGGCCTCCATCTCCGGCAGGAGCTTTGCGACTGCGGATAAGTTCCCGGCCTTGCCTGCCTGTTCCATCTGGAGGGCTACCTCGCACAAAGCCTCGCCACCGACATTGGCCGCCGCTCCTTTGATGCTGTGGGCCTGACGCGTAACGCTCGGGGTGTCATTGGCCTTAAGAAAGCCTTTCAGTTCCTCGATCTGCCCGGGAATGTGCTCCAGGAACATCCTGGCCAGCGAGCGTGCCAGATCTTCGTCGTCCATCACACGGGCCATCATACCCGCTTTGTCGAAGACCAACGCCTGAGGTTCCGTTGCGGCAACAGGGGCAGCACCAGCGGTTTGTTCCCCGCCTCCGGCTTTCTTCGGCAGCCATTTTTCCAGCGTCAGCGCCAGGTCCTTGGGGGAAACGGGCTTCGATGTGTAATCGTTCATCCCTGCTTCCAGGCATTTCTCCCGGTCTCCCTGCATGGCGTTGGCAGTCATGGCAATGATGGGGACCTGGTGATTGCGGACTGCGGATTCGGGTTGACGGATGCGGCGCGTAGCCTCCAGTCCGTCCATCTCGGGCATCTGGACGTCCATGAGCACCAGGTCGTAGGGGAGGGTTTCAAGGGCCTTGATGGCTTCGGCACCATTGGCCACGACATCGGTGTGCACGCCCAGTTTCTTCAGGATGCCTACAGCGACTTCCTGGTTGAAGATATTATCTTCGGCCAAAAGAATGCGCGCTGCGCCCCGGCGCATCTCACGGACTGTGTGGCGCGTGATAATGGGTTGTGCCGGCTCTTTAGAGGGTGGACCGGTCATGACGGCCGAGAGGCAGCCGAAAAGCTCCGATTGACGGGCCGGCTTGGTCAGATAGCCGGCAAAACCGATCTCCTCCATTTTCTTGGTATCGCCCCTTTGGCCCACAGAGGAGAAAAGCACCAGGCGGGTATCCTTGAGCGTTTCATCCGCCTTGATGGCTGAGCCCAGGGTCGCGCCGTCCATGTCGGGCATCTGCATGTCGATAATGGCTATCTGGAAGGGGTCCTTCGCGTCTTTTGCCAAAGAGAGTGCCTTAAGGGCCGTGGGGCCGTCGGGGGCCTCTTCCGCTCTTAAGCCCCAGGCGGTAAACTGGGCCATGAGCACCTCGCAATTGGTGGCGTTGTCGTCCACGATCAGGATATGTACCCCGCGAATCTCAGCGGGAGGGAGGATCTCTGTTTGTGCTCCCTCGGCCCACTTGGTGAGGCGCACTGTGAACCAGAACTCGGATCCGAGCCCTTCTTCGCTACTTACACCGACCTCGCCGCCCATCATCTCGGCTAACTGCTTCGAGATGGCGAGACCCAATCCGGTGCCGCCGTACCTGCGGGTGGTTGAGGCATCGGCCTGGGTGAACTTCTGGAAGAGGAGTTCCCGCTTGTCTACCAGGATACCGATGCCGGTGTCCTTGATGGAGAAGCGGATCAGGGCCTCGTTGTCAGTCTCCGACATGAGGGAAGCCCGTACAGCGATCTCACCTTCGTGAGTGAACTTGAGCGCGTTGCCTGTCAGGTTGGTGAGGATCTGGCGCAGACGGCCGGGGTCACCCTTCAGATAAGCAGGCACTTCCGGTGAAGCGGCACAGATAAACTCAAGGCCCTTTTCCTGGGCGCGCAAGGCCATCGTGGAAGCGAAGTCGTCGAGAAGGGCACGTAGGTCGAAGTTCAGTATTTCCAGATCGAGCTTGCCTGCCTCGATCTTGGAGAAGTCGAGGATGTCGTTTATGAGTGCCAGCAGGGATTCTCCGCTTACCCGTATGATCTCGGCATAGCGGCGCTGGTCCTCGTTCAGATCCGTATCCAGCATAAGCCCCGCCATGCCGATGACACCGTTCATAGGGGTACGGATCTCGTGGCTCATGTTGGCGAGGAACTCGCTCTTTGCGCGGTTGGCCAGTTCAGCCTGGATCGCCATCTGGTTAGATAAGGCGGTGGCGGCTTCGAGCTGGCGGTTGGTCTCTATCAGCCTTTCTTCCGCCAGTTTGCGTGAGGTAATATCCAAAACCGCAAGCACCACGTGGTTCCCGCTATTTAGGACAACAGGGGACGCCCCGATCGAAAGATGGAACTCGCGCACCCTCCCATTGATGATAAGCTTGGTCGTCGCCTCCACTTCCCGTAATGTTTCGCCCGTGCGCAGGACCGTGGAAACGGTCTTTCGCATGGAGCACTGCGAACAGGCTTCGGAGTGGCCACACCCCTCAGGGAGACTCATCGCGTGGAAGCAACCCATACCGTCCCCCAGTTGACGGTCGAGGAGGTCCGCCGCGTCCTTGCCAATAAAATCGCTCACCGCCTTATTGACACGGACTACCGTGCCATTTTCGTCGAAGAGCAGCATGCCGACCTGGGCAGTATTAAAGATGGCCTGCATGTTGGTCCGTTCCAGGAGTTCTTCTGTCTTCTCGATCAGCTTATTCGAAAGCCGATCGGCGTGGATGGCATCGAACTTCCCCTCGTCAGGCAGAACAGGGATCTGCCCTTCGGTTGACCGTTCCAGAATTTGGCTGATACTCTCCAAAAGGATTTCCGTGCCTGGTGGTATTGGTGGTATTGCCAGAATAAGGGCGGCGCCGAGCGATTGGCAGAATTCCTTCTCCTTCGGATCCGTAAATTCGCTGGTGAGGAAGATAAGAGGAATATGTTTCAGTTGTTCGTCACGTTTAACTTCGTAACACAACCGATACCCATCCATCTGCGGCATCAGGACGTCAGAGATGATCAGATCAAATGTGCCCGCCCGGAGCTTCACCAAAGCCTCGATACCGTTCTCGGCGGTCATGGTTTCGTAGCCGTTCCCACGAAGCACGCCTGCGAGAAGTTTACGGATTACTTGACTATCATCAACAATAAGGATACGTTTGCCTTGATTATCCACTGGGTCTCCTTTATCTGCGCTCCGCGGAATGCCCGACCAGGTCTGGCATTCCGCGGACCTTCTTTGCTTCGCCAAAGAGTTGTCAATCTTGTCTCAATCAACCTCACCTTTACCATACGCGCTTATATTGTGCCAAAAACCGCAACAATTGTGCCATTCCAGATAATGGACGAGATTTTCCGGCACATGGCAAGAACGTTTTAAACCGGCAGATCACCCGGTCTTTCTGCAAGACACGCTGCCATCCGCTTTATTTCCTGACTCTGCGCCGAACCCGGAGACAACGCCACAAAAGGTGTGATCCTGTTTATGGACTTGAGAATATCGTCGCTGGTTGCTATGGTTCCGAGCAGTGTATTTTCAATGCGCAGATACTGTCCTACCACCTTCTGAAGATTGTGGACAATTTTCAGGTCCCCGTCGCCATTCACCATGCTGCCAACAATCTTGAAGCGCTGACGGGTCAGCACGACGGCAAAGGCATGACGTGCCGTATGTCCGTCTTCCAAATTATCAATGATGGTGCGCAACTTCTGTGGATCGAAGCCGGATTTGCTGAGAAAGGCGGCAAGCCCGGAGCGTTTCAGGTCGTGAAAGAATGCAGACTTGATAAAACTATAGGCATTCTGAAGTGAGGTCACCTGGGGTGTCACGACGATGATCTTGTCATCGGCAAGCCGGTACAGATCGAGCGTCGCATCGCTCATACCGGCACCCAGGTCGATCACCAGGCAGTCGGTATCGATTTGCCTGACATCATTCAACAGACGAGCCATTTCCCCCGTCAGGTAGGCATCCACCTTGTTCTGCGCCCCGCACACCAGGTGCAGTCCCGGATAGGCGGTGGAAACGGTGACCTCGTCAAGGGACCGCTCTTTACGCAGATAGTCCTCGAGGGAAAGACTTACCCTGGTTATGCCCAACAGGGTATTACAGTTGCAATTACCGATATCACCATCAAAAAGGGTGACGTTCTTCAGCAAGCGCGATAAAGCAAGGGCAAGGTTGACCGAGACAATTGTCTTACCAACTCCTCCCTTGCCTCCACCAATGGCAATTGTTTTGCCGGCCCTCACCCTTCCGAAGTCAGGGGAAATCGTCTCTTCACGTTCCCCGCCGATCCCCGCACCTGTATCCTGCAGGGGCCCCGACCAGTTCTTCGCCGTTTTGGCGATCCACACCCTGACCACTCTACTGCCATCATGGGCAAGTTCTGACCGCATCAGTTCGCCGATGAGCTCTATCTGATTGTCTGTCGCAGGATCGAGGAGCAGGAACTCGAAGTTCCCGCGACTCAACCTCTTTATGGTTTCGTCCGTAAAGCCCGTGGTGCATTCTACTTGCAGCCCTTCGGATGATATGTCCAAGACATCGTAACCCGTGCCATCAAAAACGAACTTGGCTCTTATCGCGTCCATTATTCACCCCTGAACGTAGGAACGACAGAGGCATAATCCATCCTACACCGAGGCACTGATCAGCGCACCCATGGCTGTCGCCCTGAGCGGGTCGCGGGCCAGGCGCACCGATGATATGGCTATAGGCATATTTACCTCCTTCAGGAGTTGTTCAAATTTTGCCTTGAAGCCATTTGGCATACACGTGCCGCCGCCGAGAACAATGGGTATGGCCTGATTGAGCCTGGGCAATTTCTCGGCCCGTGAAAGAATGTTTGTCAGCGCGTTAAGGAGTGTAGTGATCAGGTCTTCATAGTAGATAATGAGCGCATTCTCCAAATTGCTCTTAGGGGTCCGCGTAAAGTCCAGCGACTCCTCCTTGATGACCCGCACACGGTTCACCGTTTCGCGCATCGTCCGGGCGACAGATGCGTCAATATCATCCCCTCCCCGGCTTATACTGAAGACAATGACTGGTACGGACAAAAAGGACAGGCAGACATTGCACATACCGGCACCCATACTAATACCAATGCCCGTAAAATTATCATCGGCCAGATCGGAAAGCACGATTGCCATTCCCTCGCTGATGCTTTTAGCCTTGTAGCCCAGGCCCACAAGGTGTTTTCTTAACATTCCCTCGTGGAATACCAAATCCATCTCCGATCCCGGTTCAGGGGCCGGCACGCTGAAACAGAGGGGCTGGCCCACTTCGTCCGGCCTCGGCAGCACAAGGCCGATGATCTCCTTCATGACGGGAAGGGCATAGATCTCATCCGGCGTAATAAGCCCTTTTTTCATAGGTCTGCGGATTTCGCTGTTAAAAGTATTGGCAAACTGCTGCGCAGCATAGCCGAGGATAGCAATGTCATCTTTTATCTTCGTATATGCCATTTTGTTTTTTGTGAGCATATCCTTCAGGAACTTGGTTTCTGAAACAGCGATAAAAGCGTTCAACTCATCCGCCGATTCCAAGCCGGATGCATCCTCCCCCCGTTTCATACTGACAATCCTGCTGGTTCCAATATCAAGGCCATATGCTTTTTTATTCAAAGATCTGTCTTCGATATTTTTCCCAGATTCCTTCAGTTCATCGACTTTGGTGATCAATGTGTCCAGCATATGAGAGTCTACCGCATCACTGGTTCCTTGCAATAAGTCATCCAACACATTTTTGTCGTTTTCTTCTTCCATCATACTCTGCTCCTTTTTTTGGGATACTCTCTGCTCAAGCCCGCAGAAAAGTCTTTGCCTTTCACCTTATGTTTTCCTCTGCGTTTCATATCTTGACAGGTCGATAATCGTCAGCTTTTCACTTTTGAGGCCTGACTTTGTCGCCTCCAC